>JBBTMW010000072.1:0-25267 GCA_038067995.1 Candidatus Zixiibacteriota bacterium | reverse complement strand
CTTGTGGTAGAATGTCAATTGAGACCGGCGGCAACGCCCCCCGCATCAGTAACAGTCCGGAGTTGTCGCTAATCGAAGCCCGTCATCCCCTTTTGATCTACAGTCTCGGTGGCGTAGAAAAAGTTGTGCCAACAACATTGAGCCTTAATAATGATCGCCCGGCCATTCTGATTACCGGACCAAATACCGGCGGCAAGACTATTACGCTGAAAACAGTGGGAATATCGATCCTCATGGCCCAATCGGGACTGCATATTTCAGCCGGGGAGTTGTCGCAAGTGGGAGTGTTTACGAACGTGTTCGCCGATATTGGCGACGAGCAATCGATCGAATTGTCGTTGTCGACGTTTTCATCGCATATCCGCAATATTGTTGAAGGCATTCGTAATGTCGGAAGCGACACAATTCTGCTCTTTGATGAAATCGGCGCCGGTACCGACCCTCGCGAAGGGGCGGCTCTGGCAGAATCGATAGTCCTTTATGCGGTCAAGCGTGGCGCCCGCTTGATCGCAACTACCCACTATTCACAACTCAAGACGCTCGCCTCTGAGCACAGCGAAATAGAGAATGCCTCTCTCGAGTTTGATCGCGCCACCCTCTCCCCAAACTATAATCTCCGCATTGGGCTTCCCGGCTCGTCATATGCCGTCGAGATTGCTGAGCGTCTCGGAATGCCTGCGGATATCTGCCGCAACGCCGCCGAATTGGTGGGGACATCAGAGCGATCGGTTGCCGATCTGGTAGCATCCCTTGAGGAACAGCTAAAGCATGTGCGACAGGACAAGAGCGACCTCTCCGAACGGCTCCATCAAGCCGAGACGTTAGAAACGCAGTACCGGCTCAAAACCGAGAAGCTGTCACGTGAAATAGAAGTCGAGAAAAAGCACGCCCTTGAAGAAACGCAGGAGTTTGTCGATCAGACCAGGCGCGAGATGGAACACCTCGTGGCCGAAATACGCACCTCGCAAGCCTCGGCCGATTCGGTCAGGCAGTTTCAGAAAACGGTACGAACCAAAGAGACCGAAACTCGTTCCCGCCGCGAACAACTGCAGGAGAAACCATCCAGCGAGCCACTCTCAGTCGGCGATCGTGTCATGATCCTCTCCCTCAACGCCCCTGGCGAAATCGAGGCAATGATCGGCAAGGACAAAGCGCGCGTAAAGACGGGCAATGTCGTCACTACTGTCGAGTTGCGAAACCTCCGCCGCACCGATGCCAACCTTCCCAAGCCGTTACCACGCGTCGCCCGTGGAACGCAGGGGGAATCGTCAGCCGATCGGGAAATTCACCTTCGCGGCATGACCGTCGAAGAGGCCATGGAGGCGCTGGAGCGATTCATCGACCGCTCTGTTGTGGCCGGACTCCATCAGATATATGTTATCCACGGCAAAGGGACCGGTATCCTCCGAAAACAGCTGACCACCTATCTCAAGGGACATACCGAGGTCGCTGGGCTGAGGCTGGGCGATTGGAATGAAGGCGGCGCCGGTGTCACTATCGTCACGCTGAAGGAATAAGATGATCCCGCAGGAAACGATTGAGCAGATTCGCCAGGCCAGTGACATTGTGCAGATCATAGGTGACTACCTGCGTCTGAAAAAACGGGGGCGCAATTTCATCGCCCTCTGCCCCTTTCACACCGAAAAGACGCCATCGTTCAATGTCAATCCCGCCAAGCAGATATTTCATTGCTTCGGATGCGGCAAAGGGGGGAATGTTATTTCATTTCTTATCGAGCACGAGCGGATGTCATATGTCGATGCAATCCGCCATCTCGCCCGAAAAGCGAACATCGTGATCAAGGAAGAAAAGCGGTACGACGCCAACCGCGAACTCAACGAGCGCGTCGCCTGGGCCAATCAGCTGGCGTCCGATTATTTTCGCACCCTCATCGATTCACCGAAATATCGGGACATCATCGAACAATATCTGATTCATAAGCGCGGGCTATCACCTGAGAGCATCGAATTTTTCGGACTCGGTCTGGCCGGAGAGGAATGGGATGGCCTGATCAAATTTGCGGCCGCCAAGGACCTCGGCGCCGCCGATCTCGAAAAAGCGGGACTCGCCATTCTGTCGGAGAAAAAGAGCTACTTTGATAGGTTCCGCCAGCGACTCATGATTCCCATTCTGAGTCTGAGCGGCAAGCCTATCGCGTTCGGCGGGCGCACTCTTCGCAAGGGGGACCCTGTCAAATACATGAACAGCCCGGAGACTGCGCTCTATTCGAAAAGCAACGTTCTCTACGGTCTCAATTGGTCGCGCGAACATATCCGCGACGCCAACCAGGTCTTTATTGTCGAAGGCTATTTCGATTTCATTTCCCTTTGGCAGGCGGGGATTAAGAATGTCGTGGCGTCTTCGGGGACAGCCTTCACGCCCCAACATGCCCGCATCCTGGCAAGATTCACCGACCGCGCCCTCCTATTTTTTGACGCTGACTCGGCCGGACAAAATGCCGCCCTTAGGTCGGTCGACGCCCTCTTTGACGCCGGCCTCGAAGTGGAAATTATCCAAAGCCCCGCCGGAGAAGATCCTGATACGCTGGCGCGGAAGTTTGGCAAGGAAAAGATTCTCGCTCTCGCCGAGGAGGCAATCGGATTTATCCCGTATCGCGTGCGAAATACGAATCTGGCCGAATCGGGGATAATCGCAAAAGAGAAACTGGTCAAAGAACTGAGCGGCATCGGAGCACGAATCAGCGACCCCACCCGCCGCCATCTTTTTTTTGCCGAAGCCGCCTCGACCCTTGAAGTAGACACCAAATTATTCGTGGAGTCGCGCGGCGCACAGACAACATCAGATACAAAAACGAAACCTTCGCCACGACGGCGATATCGTCAGGTGGAGTTCGATCTCCTCTCGGCGCTCTTCAGCAATCCCGGCTCTGTTGATTATGTCTTTGAGCAGATCGCTCCCGAGGATTTTGATTCCCGCGAGCTCTCACGGCTATATGCGGCCATGATCACCCAGTATCGCGCGGCGGGCGCGCTTGATGTCACACGGCTGGTGGATAATATCTATGACCCCGATTTTGTCGGCCTCGCCACCGAGATTGCTTCGATTGAGTGGCCCGCTGAAACGATAGAAAATGAAACCCGCGGCCTGACTCGCTTGCTCAGCGAGGACAAACTTCGGCGGATCCGCGCTCGGCTCCAACGTGAACTTGATCTGGCCGAGCGATCCGGAAATCAAGAGAGGGCGAATGAGATCGTCAAAGAAATGATAAGTTTTGGACTCTATGCTGACAAAACTTGAAATTGAGAATGTCGCCCTGGTCGACAAACTAACTGTCGACTTTGGCAATGGACTGAATGTCGTTACCGGTGAAACAGGCGCAGGCAAATCGGTAGTGATTTCGGCGCTGGCGCTGGCATTGGGGGCGCGAGCCGACAAGGACACTATTCGTCACGGCTGTGATTCGGCGCGAGTCCGCCTGACTATCAATCTGCAACATGCTCCCAAGCGTCTTCTTGCAGAACTGGCTGAGTTTACCGACGGAAATAGTCTCACTATCGAACGGACCGTCTCCCGCGATGGCGACTCGCGCATTCGCATGGGAAATGCCAATGCGACGCTCAACCGCCTGCGTGAGACGGTGACACCCTTTGCTCAGCTTTTGGGACAGCACGCCGGACAACGATTGCTCGATGAAGCCTACCACATCGAGTTCCTTGATTCCTACGGCCGTCTCACTCCGGCGGCTGACCAGACTGAGGCGGCCTTCCACGCCTGGCAGAGAACGGCGCAGGAATTCAAGAGCCTCGTCAGCAAACGAGATCACATCGCTCAGGAGCAGGAACTCTTCACCTTTCAGAAAAATGAAATAGAAGCCGCGCATATTCGAGCGGGAGAAGAAGCCGAACTGACTTCGGAGAGAAAGATTCTCGATTCTTCCCGTCTTCTCATGCAGTCGGCAACTCTTGTGACCCAATCCCTCTCTGCCGATGAAGGCTCCGCCCGGGAACTTCTTGCGACGGCAAAAAAGGAACTCGAACGGATGGCCGCTATCGATACCCAATTGAGTGATAAAGTCGACGCCATCGAATCGATAGTTGTTCAGCTCGACGAGCTGGAGCGAGATATCGAGAGGTATGGATCTTCCATCAACGATAATCCGGGTCGCATTGAGGAGATCAATCAGCGGCTTGATGAGATATATCGCCTTCGAAAGAAATATGGCGGCACGGAGCAAGCGGTTTTGGACTATCTGGCCGAAATATCGAAGGGTCTCTCTTTGGCGGAGAATATCGATGATCGCATCGCCGAACTTGAAAAAAATGAGCGTCAATTGCATTCTGACTACGCCTCACTCGCTCTCTCCCTTTCTGCAAAACGCACATCCGCCGCAATTCAACTTGCCAAAGCAGTAGCTCGCGAACTGAAAGAGCTGGCAATCTCCGGCGCACGATTTGAGTGCGAGTTTGTGCGATCTCCCCACCAAGACGGCGTAGAACTTGACGGAGTCCCCGTGGCCCCCTTGCCACGGGGACTCGAAACGGCGCGATTTCTTTTCAGCGCCAACGCCGGTGAGCCGCTTAAGCCGCTGGTCAAGACTGCCTCGGGGGGAGAACTGTCACGCATCCTTCTGGCACTGACGTCATCCGCAATAGATAAGAGCAATTCCTCAGCTCCTGTCCTTGTTCTTGATGAAGTCGATGTTGGCATAGGCGGCCAGACCGGACATGCCGTCGCCAGTCGGCTCAAATCCCTCTCGGAGCATTGTCAGTTGGTAGTTATCACCCATCTGCATCAGATCGCGCGTCTTGCCGACGCTCACATCGCCGTCACCAAATCCTCCGATCGTTCCGGTCGAGCTACTATCAACGTGCAAACTCTCTCCGCTAAAGAATCTAAAAGAGAACTAGAGCGGATGATCGCCCTGACTTCCGACTAATCGCCCCCCTTGATTACTTGTTGAACCGCCACTGAAAACCCAATAGGTTTCTCTTAATGAGCATCTTCGAATCCAAAGTTGCCCGCATTCTCATAGCCTGGCTCCCCTCACCGGCCTATATGTTTATCATAGCATGCGGCAGTATCGGTTTGCTGGGATTGTCGGGGCTTCGCTTTCTCTTTCTGTTGAATTATTACGATAGGATATTTGATGCCGGATGGTCCGACGCCATGCATGGAATGGCGCTGGGAATGCAATTCGATCTTGTCATAGTTCTCTATTCTCTCGCCCCACTTCTGATAGTTCTCCCCTGGATCCCATCCGGTCGTAAATGGATGGGGATAGGAGTGGTTGTCTATGCAACCATCGTTTCATCTCTTATTTTTCTTCTTCAATTGGCTGATATTCGCTATTACAATTACTTCGATTCCCATCTGTCGATCTTTGCGCTGGAATACCTAAATTCCCCCGACGAGATGTGGCATCTCATCTCTACCGAACGGGCATTTGTTCCCTTCATCCTCGTCTGGGCAATCGCCACTATGTTCTCCGTCTATCTGTATATGCGGGTCTGGCGATCGTGCCGGCGACTGGGGCATGAAGCCTCGCCAATTGCGACGCTAATCTTTCAATTGATAGCAATCTCGGCGTCGATTGTCGGTATTCGCGGAGGCCTCACCCTTGCCCCCCTCGACTGGGGATCAGCCTATACCTCATCCAATCATTTTGTAAACCAACTTCCCCTCAATGGCATTTATACTTTGGGAAGAACCCTCACCGAAAAGAATCGCGACCCCCGTATCTCTGTCTTTCCTGAAAACCAACGCTATCCGTTCGTCCCTGACCAAGCGGCGATCGATTCAACCCGAGCCATGATTGCGCAGTCTGGAGACAGCTGGTTAGAGCCTCAGCAATCCCTCAAACGCGTCACGCACCATCGCCTTTCATCATGGGGATTCAAACCAAACGTCGTGATAGTGGTCATGGAATCATGGCCTGCAAAACTGACCGGATCGTTAGGTGACACACGCAATCTCACACCCCACTTCGACAGCCTTGCCGAGAAAGGCATGCTCTTCACACGCTGTTATGCCGGCGGCATTCGCTCGTCGTATGGCCTTGCGGCAATACTTTGCTCCTTCCCCCCTCTGCCGGGACGACCGATCTCCAATCGCTATTCGGCGTCGAATCCGTTCCGTTCCCTTGCTGACATTCTGGACGACCGAGGTTATAGTTCCACATTTTGCTACGGTGGTGATCCCGATTTTGATAACATGCGCGGCTTTTTCACTGGTCACGGATTCGACAAATTTCTTGGCGACACCTATTTTGGCGCCAACGATGAGTTCTCCAAATGGGGTATTCCCGACCACATACTTCTGCCAAAAGTGGCATCCCTGTCAGATTCACTGACGCGGCCATATCTGCTGACCGTATTCACTCTGTCAAATCACGAACCGTGGGACCTTCCCGATTCCTCATTTCAGAGATACTCCGACAATTCCGACTCCAGTAAAGTGTTCAACGAGCTCGTCTATGTCGACCACGCTCTCGGGCAATTTATGAATGGAATGTCGCGCAGGCCTGCCCACGACAGCACCATCTATCTCTTCGTCTCCGATCACTGTCGCTATGAGGGGAGCCGAAGCGCCATGAATCCGGTTAACTGGCATATCCCTCTGCTCATCTATTCACCGGCGCTTTTCTCAAACATACCGATGCGCATCAACACCGCCGTGGGACAAATCGACATACTGCCGAGTTTGATGGAAATTCTTGGCGGAGACTATGAGCACGAATCATGGGGGCGCAATATCTTCGACCCCGCGTCGCAAAGTAGCGCAATAGCATTTCTGAATATCAACAATGTGATCGGCGGATTGTCGGGGGATACGCTGTATTACGAAGTTCTTGGCGGTAATTCCGGCTGGACGAGGGTGTCGACCTCGGAGCATGTCGCTTTGCCTCCTGAGGGGCTTGTGCCTGAATCTTTGGAGCTATTGCGTCGGCGCACCCATCTCTTCATGCAGGCCGCCGAGCAGAAAAGCCTGCCACCGGTCGCGACAGCGAACCAGCAATAGAACCGTAGCGCGGGTTCGCCCTGTACCCGCGCTCGCATCTTAGGGTAGGTCAGGAGCCCCGCGCTCCTGACTCTGAAAGCTCAAAGACGTCAAAACCGCAGGGGTTTTGACCTACTCAAGAACGGGAATTACGCTCTTGCGCACCAGACGCCCTCGTCTGCCGAACGAGGCGTAAAAACGGTCCCGATTACAGCTTCAATTCCCCAACCGCCGCTTCGACCGCCTCAACTATCGAACCATCGCGCACCAGTGAAGTCACAATCTCGATATCGGGATACAGTGGGCGATCATTTATCAAACGTGCCAGCTTCTTGCGAACCACTTTGTACGCCGCCTCGCTCCCGGGGCCAGCCTTGTGGGGACGCCGAAAATCCATTGCCTGCGCCGCCGCCATAATCTGAATCGCGACGACAATCTCGGTATTTCGAATAATATCGGTCAGCTTCATAGCTGATATTGACCCCATGCAGACATGATCCTCCTGATCGGCTGAGACCGAAATCGAATCAACGACGGCCGGATGCGACAAAATCTTGTTTTCTGACACCAAAGCCGCCTGAGTATACTGCGCCACCATCAATCCCGAATTGAGTCCGTTCCCTTCAACAAGAAAATCGGGAAGCCCCGAAAGAACGGGGTTGAGCATTCGATTCGTATGGCGCTCTGCCAGCGACGCAAATTCAGATATAGCAATTGCGAGAAAGTCCTGAACCATTGCCACCGGCTGGCCGTGAAAATTGCCAGCGGCGATATATTCGTCATCTTTGGTAAAGAATAGCGGATTGTCCGAAACGCCGTTGACCTCATGCAGGTGGGTTGTTTCGGCATACTGAATAGTGTCAAGGGTGGGACCGAGAATCTGCGGACAACAGCGAAGGGAGTAGGCGTCCTGCACCTTGCCCTTATTGTGAGCGATCATTTGTGAGCCTTTTATGAGGCGGCGAAGATTTTCCGCCGCAACGATCTGCCCGCGATGATTGCGTATCTGGTGGACGCGCGGATCGAGTCCGGAAACATTCGATGAAATCGAGTCGATCGTCATCCCCGCCCCGATCAGGGCATTCTTGGCAAGGAGAGTTGCCGAATGAAGCGCCAATGCGCCGACGCCAGTCATATGCTGGGTGCCGTTGATAAGACCAAGCCCCTCCTTGTATGACAATCGCACCGGCTTGATCTTCGCGGCTGACATCGCCGCTTTGCCGGACATCATCTTCCCCTTATAAAAGGCGCGCCCCTCCCCCATGACAACTTCAGCCATCATGGCAAGCGGCGAAAGATCCCCCGATGTCCCCAGAGAGCCTTTTTCGTAAATCACCGGATGCACCCCTTTGTTGAGCATAGCAACAAGGGTTTCGACAATGACTGGCCTAACTCCGGAATTGCCGTTGCAAATCATATTCGCCCGAAGAAGGAGACAGGCGCGGCTGTCAGATTCAGGGATGATTTTTCCAACCGAGGCGGCGTGGGAATAGACAATGCGCTTCTGAAGCTCTTCCCCCTGTTCCGGCGAAATCGCAATGCGGGCGAATTCGCCGATGCCGGTGGTGACACCATAAATTGGCACTCCGGCCTTCACTTTTCGTTCAATCACCTGCCGATTGGCCTTGACCGCATTAAGGGCCGTGGGGGCAATAGCGACCTTGGCGCCTCCATGACAGACGGCGTCGATGTTTGCGATGGTGAGTCCTTTTCCGGTCAGCGTGACAGTCTTATTATCCATGATATGTCTACCCTATCTGTTACTCTCAAAGATGAGAATTGGTGTCGTTTATCCTTATCGAAACCTGAAAACGCCCGCTCAGAATGATATTGTCAACCGCCGTAATCATGCGGATATTCCCTCTATGGCAAACTATTCCAAATGGCTTACCGCTCAGACCTTTGTTGCATTCGACACCGAAACAACCGGTATGTGGGCGCCGGTGCACCGGCTAGTCGAAATGGGGGGCGTGCGCTTTACGATAGCCGATGGATTATCTGATTCTTTTTCAGAGTTAATAAACCCTCAGCGGCCCATGCCGCCGGAGGTGATACCGATTCACGGTATTACAGACCAGATGGTCGCAGAGGCCGACACCGCTGACAATGTCCTTCGCCGCTTCGAAAAATTCTGCGGCGACGCGATTCTTATTGCGCACAACGCTCCATTTGACTTGTCGTTTGTCGTGTCCGAACTGGAGCGGTTCGGCAGTCCGCTCTGGTCAAATCCTGTTTTGGATACGGTGGATATAAGCCGAAAGGCGTTCCCCGGTCAAAAAAGCTATTCCTTGCTCGCACTCGCCCAGTCTCTCAAACTGGCGGAATCACAACTGCACCGCGCCCAGGCCGACGCCGATCTGGTGCGGCAGTTATTTCTCAAATCCCTCTTCCTCTTTCAAGGTGTCGATTCACTGGAATCGTTAAAAGGCGCGGCGGATGTCATGACATTCGAAGAAATGCGCCCCCGTCCGGTCTCCCTCTCCCCTGAACAGACCCTTCTTGGTGAGGCTATCGCACATGGAAGCCGGGTGCAGATTCGCTACGCCCGTCCCGATTCGGCGGTAACTTTGAGGATCATACAACCGCGATGGCTTCACTCTCGCCGGTCAACCACCTATCTCACTGCATTTTGTGAAATGGCTCAGGACGAGCGAACTTTTCGCCTCGATAGAATTATTGAAATGAAAGCGGTTTAGGAAGTTCGTGGGTGGCCATCGACTCCCCTCAGCGTGGGCGTCAGACGTCCCGTCTCCCCCTTCTTAATTGATGGTAACCACCGGGACGGCTTGTTGAAAAAGTGGCAAAGTAACGAAATGATGAAAACGCCTCCAGAGCGTGTCGCATCGAGCGCAGTCGAGATGCGTTGTCTTGCAAATAGTTAGCATCCTTCGATAGTAGAAGGGGTCTCGACTGCGCTCGACCCGACACACGCCGAGAGGTTTTTCAACAAGCCCGGGACAGTGGGTTCTTCTCTATCATGCGCTTTCTCAGCGTCGTCCAGTTGTAGGTCGGAGTTCCGAATGAAGCCGAAGGCAGAGTGAGAAACCCAACATTCGTCATTCTTGCTCATTCTTGAGTAGGTCAAAACCCCTGCGGTTTTGACGCTGGCGGATATTTAAGAGTCAGGAGCACAGGGTTCCTGACCTACCCCTAAGGGCTTGTTGAAAAAGTGTGTTTGAGCTAAAGGCTCATTTCTGTCATTCCCGCGGAGGCGGGAATCCATCTTGTCTTCCAAAGAGTTAGGGCTAGACTCCCGCCTTCGCGGGAGTGACATTTGTGAGGGTGCGGGGGAGATTGAAGGTTTTTCAACAGTCCCCTAACTGTAGGTCGGTGTTCCGAGTCCCCGGTTTACCGGGGACGAGAAACCCGACAATGGTGTGTGCATGAGATGCGTGAATCGGCAGATGTCGGGTTTTTCGCTCGTCTTTGCCTCGCTCAGAACACCGACCTACGCAGGAAATGATTCTTGTGGGCGGCAGACGTATCGTCTGCCCCCATCTTAGCAAAATGTAATGTCGGATTATTTTACCAGCACAAGCTTTTTGACAAGCCGTGAAGACGAAGTCGTCAGCCGATAGAAATAGACTCCCGATGGCGCCACACCATTCTGATCGCTATGACCATCCCACTCAACTCTGTGATTCCCCGCCGCGGACGGTTCATCGAGAATCACACGAACACGCTGACCGAGAACATTGAATATCTCTAGTTTCACGTCGGTTCGTCGCGGAAGGTCAAATTCTATGACCGTCGACAGATTGAACGGATTCGGATAATTCTGGTAGAGCACCACAGTTCCCGGAATCGTGAGAGGAGGCCTCTCGCCGACAGCGGTGGTGGCGTCAACCGACAGCCCCCCGATAGCTATTTTCGGCGACCGCCACGAAGAATCGGTCGAAACAAAATGAGAATATGAGATCAACGTCATGGCCGTATCAAGAAGGGCATCACCTGAATTTGCCGAGGATGTAGCCCAGAGCGAAAAATAGATTTTGCTATTGGCAGTAATCGAATCGGCCGCCGCCAATGCGACCAGCGTATGACCGTTATCAAGAGCAAGAGTGGTTGTAAACGAGCCTGCCAAACCAACGACGGAGTCGACTACAACCGAATCGAAGATCACACGCGAGGTATCGTGCGATAGGCGCAAAATCGCTCCGGTCGATGAACTTTCACAATACAGCCATCCATGGACCGGCGCGGTTGACGATGGAGGAAGAACCGTGCTGTCAATGATAACGCTGTCGCCGGTTTCTTCGAAGTAATCCAGAATTACAGTCACCGAGGTATCAATGCCGAAACTTGTATCGGCAAGGACCATCTGTCCAACATACGGTTTCGTCTTGAGAGTCGGCAGATATGAAACAGAAATCGAGTCATTGTCTGTTCCGGAAAGTCGCGAGGGAATCATCCAGGAATCATACGATGTCAACTTCCAGTTCAGCGGCACGGCTCCACTATTTCCCACTACAACAACCGACTCAATGCCGCTCAGGGTCGAGGTGCGAAGGACAATCGAATCGGGAGTTGGCGCAAAGACCGGATAGGTCGAGGCAACGGTGAATTCCACCCAGACCGTGTCAGGGGAACCAATTGCCCCTGTTGATGCGAATATGACCGGCGCAAAGTAGAGCCCGCTTGCAAGACTCTCGGCGCTGGCGCTAATCGTAATTGTTTCCGGGGCTGTCCCTGAATCCGAGGAGAGTACTATCCAGTTAGATGAATCGGTTACAGTGAATAAGAGCGTCCCACTCGTTCCATTTGTGACATCGACCGTGGCGGAGCGGAGGGTGGTCGACGACGGCACACCCGTCAGCCGAATCGTGTCAGTCGAGAGTTCCAAACGCGGTTGCACGATATCAAGTCGGACTGCAACTGTTACCGAGGAATCATGATTCAACGTATCGACAAGCGTTACCAGTCCGGTGTAGCTCCCGTAGTCGAGCGCACCGCCGGAAATTTGAAATGACAAGGTTGCAGGAGTCGTTGCCGTTGACGGCGTGACACTGAGCCACGAAAGGTCTTCCACTACTTTGAATCCAAGTTCATTGTACCCTACTGCCTCAACCGCAACTGATTTGTTCGCCGGATTCGTACCACCCTTATCCATCACAAATGACAAAAGTGACGGATCAACTCCCAATGACGGTGAGTTATAGGTTTGCACCGAGGCATAGATGTCAAAATTCCCATTGCGGTTATCCACCCAGGTCATATAGCGCTTACGTCCATCAATTGCGATATCTGGTTTGAGTTGGGCGCTGTCGGTAAATTCGTGGGCGTTGAAGTTGCTCTCTCTCACGACGCCATCGACGTCGATAACCTGCCCCACCACGTTCCATGATGAGGAGGTGGAATCACCCCAGACAATAGCGACGTTTCCCAGTCGATCTGCGGCAATCGAGGGATCGCGCTGGGCGCGCGAAGTGCCATCCATATTGAGTTGCATATTGGAAGTGACCGCCACCATGTCGGTATCAAGCTTGGCGGCGTAGATATCAGGATTGGATGGATAGACGCCATTGCGCCAGTCGACCCAGACGACGGTAAAATGCCCGCGACCGTCCGTTGCGACATCCGGAAAGGCTTGACGAGCCGTGCCGGCATCGGTGTTTATCTTTGTATTTGTGCCAACTTTGTGGGCAAGAGAATCATACAATTGGGCATAGATATCATAATTTCCGGCGCGCAAGTCGTACCAGACCACCACAAACCAACCATCCGAAGAGGCCGAGACGCGCGGGGCCGCCTGTGAGCTTGTACCGGCATCATCATTTACCTTAAAGTTAGTGCCGACCAGTCCTCCTGAGGCGTTGATTCTCTGTCCGTAGATATCCCAGTTTTGATTTCGGTAATCCGCCCACACAACAACACCCTCTCCCCATGTTGAATATGAAATATCGGGGGTTTCTTTCATCGAATCGGGAAGTTCGTTGGTTAAGTCAATATTGCCTCCGAGGCGGTTTCCCGCCGACGAAAAACGCTGGAGATAGATATCGGGGTCAAAGGGATAGTTGCTATTGCGATAATCTTTCCAGACCAATCCGGCATTCCCTGCAACGTCGATGCCTATCGCAGGTTCGAACTGATATGAACTGTCGTCGTCATTGACTTTGATCTCAGTTCCTATTGGCTGAGCCGAGGAGTCGAAATGCTGGATGTACACATCGCTTGTCACATTGCGCCCGTCGACCCAGGCAATCGCGAATTTTCCGGCGCCATACGCCGCAATTCTCGGACTGTTCTGTTGCGCCGTCCCCCCATCGATATTGACACGAAAATCGGTCGTGTCGGCAATGGCTCCCACTGCGATGATTGTCGCTAAGAGCAACGATGTGGCAAAAAGACGCTTCATATCAGCATATGTGAAGGCAATAAAAATGCCCGCCGTTGAGGGCGGGCATTGAAAGTTCGATAAACATGTCGCAACAGGCTATAATGCAGTCGGTTACGATACTTTTCTGAAGTGGTTCGTGTGACCAGATTCCCTTCTGAGGTGATTCCAATTTGGAAAGCCTTTCCGGAAAGAGCAGGTCATTCATGCCACGTCTTATTTATTTTTCTTTTTATGACGATCAGCGCGTCTTCTTTTTTTGCGCTTATGCGTCTTGATCTTCATCTTTTTGCGCTTTTTGCCGCTCGGCACGTAGGTACTCCTTAATCGTTATCTCGCTGAGTTACAGCGATTGCTTTGTAATCATCGTCTTGAATTCATTTGACGGCTTGAAGACCGGCACCTTTCGATCGGGTACGGGGACCACGTCTCCAGTGCGGGGATTGCGCGCCTTGCGGGCTTTGCGCAATTTGATCTTGAATGTTCCGAACCCGCGAATTTCGATATTGTGCCCTGTCTCCAGAGCTTTTCTGACCGAGTCAAGAAACGTGTCGACAACCACCGCCACGTCAGTACGAGTCAGTCCTGTCTTCTCGGCGACCTTTTCAACAAGATCCGCTTTAGTCACAACATCCTCCCTCAGCAAGAATGTTCGCCACTCTGTAATTTACCATAATTCGTTCCTGTCTCCCGACTCACCCCAATCGGGGCCGTTTTCGAGTCATAACCCATTGTGATTGGTAAAGATAGGGTCAACAAACAGGAACGCAAATGAAAAATAGCGTATTTGAGGGAGTTTTTTCGTCTATCTGCAGGCTATTTGTAGAGATAGAGGATTTGGGGGCCGAAATTTTCGACCGATGTGCCCGTTATCCGGTCGATGGCCGCACCGGCGTCGCCGGTCAAAAGGTCCCACAGCGAGAGTATCCGCTTGCGTTCATACTGGCGCACAATCCGAGCGTCTTCGACATTACCCAAATCAGCGGCCATATTGACGGCTTCCTCCAGCCCGCCAAGCGTGTCGACCAAGCCGAGGTTGTAGGCCATCAAGCCGGTAAAAATAGAGCCGTCGGCCAGCGGGTAGACCTCATCACGCTCTTTCTCACGAGCCGTGGCCACGACCTCAACGAATTGCTCGTAAGAATCCATCACGACTGCCCTCAGCATTGAGGCTTCTTTTTCGGTCATGTCGCGGGCATAAGAACCAACATCTTTCAGGTCCCCCGATTTTATAACTTCGGTGCCGATGCCAATCTTGTCGAGGAGGTCTTTGGCGGTGTGAAACTGAAAGATCACGCCAATCGAACCGGTAATTGTCCCGGGGTTGGCGACGATCTTGTCCCCTCCA
This sequence comes from Candidatus Zixiibacteriota bacterium, assembly GCA_038067995.1. GTDB lineage: Bacteria > Zixibacteria > MSB-5A5 > GN15 > FEB-12 > JBBTMW01. The sequence continues at coordinate 10,628 of JBBTMW010000072.1, read as the reverse complement.
CAGGCGATATAGTAGCCGCCTGAGGCCGCCACCGACGCCATTGACACGACCACTGGCTTTTCTTCACGGGCGCGACGCACGGCGTCATAGACTTCTTGCGATATCGAGACACCGCCACCGGGTGAGTTGACGTGAAGGACAATCGCCTTCACCGCTGAATACTCAGCCCAATGATCAAGCTGTTTGATCACAGAACGTCCGAGACTTTCGTCAATGGCGCCGCTGACTTCAACCACGGCGATGTTGCCGGTTCCGGTCGCAATGTCCATGTCGCCCGAACCGAGAAATCCGATAAACATCAGGCCTATGAACCCGAAGGCGGACAGGAAGACAAATGCGATAATCGCTCCTATGACATAATCTCGGCGTGTAGCCATCTGTAATTCTTTCTACTGGTTATATATCTTCAACTGTTTGCCGACTTCGAGCGCATCGGGATTGTCCACTTTGTTCTCGGAAAGGATGCGCGCAATGGTGGTGCCATATTTGCGGGCGATTCGGCTCAGGGTGTCTCCGGCCTCAACAAGATGGATGACATAACTGGCGGTTTCGGAGCCTGCCACTATCAACGACTGGCCGGGATAGATTCGTGAATTGGAACTCAGTCCATTCCATTCCCTGATCTTCGATGCCGACGTGCCATGCTTGCGGGCCACTTCCCAGATGGAATCGCCGGAGCGCACCTTGTATGTTCCGTTGCCATCCTTCGATGACGATTCCTTTGAAGGCGATTCTGCAGGCTTTGACTTTTCGGTAGCGGCCAGAACCGGCCGCTCATCGCTCTCTTTGCCGTTCTTGTTACTGCCGGGGATTTTCAGTTTCTGCCCGACATAAATCCTGGCGCTGGCCTCCATGTAATTGATACGGCGAAGGGCATCCACTGATGTTTTGAAGCCCTGGGCGATATTCCAGAGGTTGTCGCCGTTACGCACCGTATAGAGGTTCCCCTTGGAGGCATATTCGCGATTTGAGCGATCTGTCTGGGAGGCAAATTCTTTGTCATTTGGAACCGGCACGATGAGTTCGCGACCGGCGCGGATCTTGGTTGATTTCTTTAGATTGTTCGCCTCAAGAATGGCGTATTGTGAAACGCCATAGCGCGAGGCGATTGACCCGACCGTTTCCCCCTTCTTCACCGTATGTCGCGCCCATGTCGCTTCGGCGGGAGACGGGAGTTCATCGTACACCGCAAGAAACTTCTCGCGCTGGCCGCGCGGAACCTTGAGGACATAGTCCTTGATATTCGGAGGGGTGTACTTCCGGAGCAGTTCGGGGTTCAGCGTCTGAATCTCCTCGACCGTACAATCAAGGCTTTTGGCAATCGCGGATAGCTCGATGGGCTTGTCGATCATGACTTCATCCCACAGAATCTCTGCCTCGTACTCGTCAATACGGAATCCGTATTTCTCGGGGTTTTTCGCGATGATAGCCGCCGCCATGATAAGCGGGACATAATCCATCGTCTGCTTCTTAAGTTTCAGCTTCCAGAAGTCCTCAGTTCTCATACTCTTCATGGTGCGCCTGACGCGCCCCGGTCCGCCATTGTAGGCGGCCATCGCCAGTTCCCAGTCGCCAAATTCGTTGTATAGGTCGCGGAGATACCGCGCCGCAGCATGGGTTGCCTTAATCGGATCTTTGCGCTCATCCATCCACCAGTTACGATTTAACCCATACATGCGTCCGGTGGCGGCCATGAATTGCCATAGTCCCATAGCGCGCGCCCAGGAATAAGCGTGCGGGTTAAACCCGGATTCGACCATGCAGAGATAAACCAGATCTTCCGGCAGACCGTACTGCTTCAATACCTGCTTCATCATCGGCGTGTATCGCTTGGATCGGGTGAGAAACCGGGTGTAGGCCTCACGCGCCCCCTTCTGGTAGTAGACAATTGATTTCCTGACACGATCGTTCATGACTATTGGCAGGTCGAACGATGGCTGGGCAATGTCGCCCGCTTCCACTTTTATCGTGTCGCTACCCATGCGGTCGGCCATCTCTTCGAATCGCTCGAGTATCACCGACGACGACACCTCCTCGCGAAGGTCGCCCAGCGAACGAAGAGAGACGCGATAATCGGAGACGATATTTTCCAAAATTGAGCTATACTTGGAAGCTTCCGGGGAAGAGGTAGAATCCTCCGCCTCAATATCGAGATTGGCGAGTATCTTCAGGGCCTTCTCAAAATAGTACTGGGCCTCTTCCCAGCTGGCCTCGCGGTTGGCGGTAACGCCCATAGCATGGTATTCCTCGGCTAGCTCCATTACACGCCAGACATCGTCATCGACGGCTGTCGACGAGTCATCAGATTCATTCAGAAAGAACGCATCCAGCTCATCATCGGTCGGACTCGCCTGATAGCGTATGATCGAGGTGTCCCCCAAATCGCCGGGATTGGCTTTCCCTGGGTCGGGCCGTCCCGCCTTCCGGTTAGCCGAAGCTTTGGCGTTTGCGGGGCCAGAAGCGGTCGCCGTATTATCCTTCGAGTCTGGTGTCGTCGATGGATGGGGGACTGCCGTCGTATCGGTCTGGGCAACCGCGCGGTCACCAGACACCTGGGGCGGCCTAAGAGCAGATTTTCCCCCACAACCCGAAAGCACAACCATCATCGCGACAGCCAGGCCGGTTGAAAACAGAAGAATCCACACTTTGAGTTCCTGCGTTTTGCGCATAGGCTCAATCCTCTCGTTTGAAATGGTTACCTCAATATTATCGGCGTTCTTACACGACGCCTTTACCCGGAGTTTTTGGTAACCCGTTGGTATATAACAGAAAACAAGATCGGCGTCAATTCCGGGTGTCGAGTGCCCGCTTGAGGCGGGTCAGATCCTCCAAAAGGACTACTTTCAGAGCCATCTTGTCTACAAAAAAGTCCATGTCTTGCTGGGCCTTGAACCAGGTCACCTGACGCTTAGCATATCGGCGAGTGTTCATCCTTATTGTATTCAAACTCTGTTCAAGAGTTGCACAGCCGTCGAGATAATCGAGTAGCTCGCTGTACCCAATTACCGCAGAACTGCGTACAGCCGGTGCAAGGCCGTTCGTGGAAAGAGCCTGAACCTCGGCGAGAAAGCCCTCATCCATATACCTGTCAACGCGCTGGTTAATCCATGAGTACAACATCTCCCTATGAGGTTGCAAGACGCGTGCCACAAACTGGAATCTGCTCTTTTGGTGCACACTCGCCTGCAAAAGATGACGGCGGGTCATGCCGGTGGCGATGTTGATTTCGAGGGCACGGACGACTCTGATCAGATTCGAGGGATGTATCTCGGCGGCAGATTCCGGGTCAAGTTCAGCCAAACGCTTGTGTAACGATTCGGGACCGTCTGTCCTGGCATCTCGCTCCAGTTGAATGCGAATCGCGGGGTCGGGTTTGTCGGTCGCGACAATGCCATGCATCAGCGCTTTGATGTACAACCCCGTCCCGCCGACCACAATCGGCAGTTTCCCCCTCGAAAGGATGCTGTCGATAGCCGTGTCGGCGTCGTTGATGAATCGAAAGGCGCTGTACCTCTCCCCCGGCTCGATCAGATCGATGCAGTGGGTTGGAGCTATTTCCTGCTGTTGTCGGGAAGGCTTCGCGGTCCCAATATCGAGATAGCGGACAACCTGAGCCGAATCGGCTGAGACAATTTCTATGGGAAATTCTTCGGCAAGCGCGATGGCCGTGGCGCTTTTACCTGAGGCAGTGGGGCCGCAAATGACTGGGATTAGAATATCAGACACGGCCAAATTGCTTATCGAGATCGGCGCGGGTGATGCGCACAAATGTCGGCCGACCGTGGGGACAACAATAACGTGTCTCGCATTTCAGCAGTCGCTCGACAAGATGAACCGCCTCGGCCTCGTTGAGGCGGTCGCCGCGCATAACCGCCGAACGGCAGGCAACGCTTTGCGCCACGGCCTTCTTCATATCGTAACCGGTCTTTTTGAGAGACTGGATATCATCGAGCATGCGGGTAAAAAGCCGCTCCGGAGATTTTTTCACCATGATGAGCGGGATGGCTTCAATATTGACCATTCTTCCCCCGAAATGCGAAACCTGAAAGCCGGACTGATTCAAAAGCTCAGTCGCCTCGTGAAAGACGCCAATCAATTCCGGCGACAGCTCGATCTGTACTGGAAAGAGCATCTGTTGCGATGTTCCCCCCTGCGCATCGAGAGAGCGAAGGACTTCCTCGAATAGCACCCGTTCATGCGCGGTGTGCTGGTCAACAAGGTAGAGGTCTCCTTCGGCCTGCATAATCAGATAGAGATCGGCGAACCGTCCGATGAAAAGAACTCGCGAAAGGGCATCACTTGCGCCGGGAGAAGTATGAGCTTCCGTATCTTTTCTTTCGGTGACAATCTCGCCGGTCGAGCGATCGACAAGGATAAACTCGGATGCTGTCTTCTGTGGAGCCATCAGTTCCGCCACCAGCTGACGGCTTTCGCCGACCGTGGGGGATTTCATGGTAAGAGAGTGATATTCCCTGACACCGCTTTGAAACGGAGGCATAGCTTCCGCACTGCCCGGTGATTGCGCCGATGCATCCATTCGCGCCGGAGTCAGAATCGGAACAATAGTATCGGTGCGAAGGGCGCCCTTCACGAGGCGATAGACGGCATCGTGGATCTCTCGTTCCTGCGCGAGACGAACCTCGGTCTTGTTGGGATGAACATTGGCGTCGACTTCGGCGGGGTCGATGGTCAATAGAAGAACTCCGACCGGAAAGGTGCCGCGAACAAGAAGTTCCCCGTAGGCCGAAGCAAGGGCATGTGAAATGAGAGGCGACTGAATAAAACGATTGTTGATGAAGATGTACTGGCCGTTGCGATTCCCCTGAGCGGTATCCGGGGCGCCAATATAGCCCGTAAGTGATAGCGGTCCCTGTTGCCCCTGCACCATCACGAATCTTTTTTTGTGGCCAAGCAATTCGCGGGCGCGTGATTCGAGGCTTTGATTCGGCGGAAGGGCAAACACCTGCTTATTGTTGACGAGGTAGGTGAAACCGACATCGCATCGTCCGAATGCCAGCGCCGTCGCGAGACGAGATATATAACGCCCTTCGGTTGTTTCGGTACGAAGAAATTTTCGTCTGGCGGGGGTGTTGAAGAAAAGATTCTCAACATCGATAGTCGTTCCCGGCTGAGCCGCCACCGGCTTTTTCGACTGGAGAACTCCTCCCTCGATGAGTATCTCGGTGCCCGACTGCGAGTCGTGAAGCCGTGAGACCATGCGAAGCCGCGACACCGAGGCGATGGCCGGAAGGGCCTCGCCGCGGAACCCATAGCTCGACAGCTCATTCAAATCCGAGAAAGTCGCGATCTTGGAGGTGGCGTGACGGGAAAAGGCAATCTCGATCTGATCTTCGTCGATGCCGCATCCATTGTCAACAATACGAATCAGCTTTGCGCCCGATTGCTCGACCGCGATGATAATTTTGTCGGCGCCAGCGTCGAGAGAGTTTTCTACTAGCTCTTTCACGACCGAGGCCGGACGCTCGACCACCTCCCCCGCCGCAATCTTGTTTATAACATTCTTGGGCAGAGGGCGAATGAATCGCTTGGTCAGTTTGTCGTCAGGGGTGGTCGAAGATATCGTCACGAGAGTTTGTCCTTGAGTTCTTTGAGTATTGTAAGGGCGTCGAGAGGGGTGGTGGCGTCAACGTCGATTGCTCTAAGCAGTGCTTCCACCGCCGACGTCTGCGGCTCAAAGAGAGAACTTTGGGCCTTCTGCTTGTAGGCGGTTTTTCCCAGTTCCCCCTTGGCGAATTTCCCTGATTCCAGGAGATGCAGAATCTGTTTGGCTCGCTGGAGAGATTTACGCGGAAGACCGGCCATGCGAGCGACTTCGATGCCATAGGAATCGTCGCATCCCCCGGGAACGATCTGGTGGAGAAACAGAACGGAGTCTTCGAGCTTCCGCACCGCTACCTGAAAATTGTGGATATGAGGATATAGCGTGGCCATGCCGGTCAGTTCGTGATAGTGGGTGGCAAAGACGGTTCGGCATTTGTTGTGGTCGTTGATATACTCAACCACCGACCATGCCACCGAAAGGCCATCAAAGGTGGAGGTCCCTCGTCCGACTTCATCCAGAAGCACCAACGATTGATTGGTAGCGTTGTTGAGAATGTTGGCGGTCTCGACCATCTCGACAAGAAATGTCGACTGCCCTCCGGCGAGATTGTCGATGGCACCAACGCGGGTAAAGACCCGGTCGACAAGTCCAATCGCCGCCGATTCCGCCGGCACGAATGAACCAATATGGGCGAGAATGACGATCAATCCAATCTGGCGCAGGTATGTGGATTTACCCGACATATTGGGGCCGGTAAGAATCGCGATACGGCGATCGTCGCTGTGAAGATCGACGTCGTTCGACACGAATTCTCCCGCCTGCAGAACCGATTCGATGACGGAATGCCGTCCGCCTTTTATTATCAAGCGGCCGTCTTCGTATAATTCCGGACGGACATAGCCGCGCGAGACGGCCACTTCGGCAAGGCCTGACACCAGATCGATCTCGGCGAGAAGTTCAGCCGTCAGAGACAAACTTGCAATCTGGTGGGTGATCTCGGCAACCAGTTTATCGTACAGTTCCCCTTCGAGTTTGAAAATCTTTTCCTCGGCGCCAAGGATAAGGTCTTCTTTTTCCTTCAGTTCCGACGTGATATATCGCTCGGCATTGACAAGAGTCTGCTTGCGGATATAGTCCTGAGGCACAAGTGAGGCATTGGCGCGGGTGATTTCGATATAGTAGCCAAAGATATTGTTGAACCCAACCTTGAGTGACGAAATTCCGGTGCGCTCTCGTTCTTTGGCCTGAAGGGATGCGATAAAAAATCTGGCATCGCGGATGGAATCATTGAGGGCGTCCAGGTCGGCGGAATATCCCTCACGGATGATTCCTCCACCGTTGGTTGCGAGAGGTGGCTCGTTTGTCAGAGCGGTTCGGATTGTCGCGGCGATTGAAGCGCAGTCAGGGAGGGACGAGCCCAATGCTGAAAGATGCGGGGAGTGGCTCTCGCGCAGAGTGGTTTTCAGTTTCAGGGCCAGCTCGACCGACCAGGCGATGCTCACCGCCTGACGGGGGTTCAGACGGGCGATACCCAGTCGTCCGACCAGCTTTTCCAAATCGGGAAGGGATTTGGTTAGTTCACGGATTGAGAAAGCCAGATCGCGACGAGTGACGAGTTCGGCGACGCCGGTGAGCCGCCGTTCGATACGGGCTTTGGTTTTGAACGGACGAAGAAGCGAGGAGTGGAGCCGTCGTGCACCGGCTGGCGTTGCACACTGGTTAATGATTGAGAAGAGGGTGTATTGCTCGTCGCCCGTCGACGTCGAACGCACCAGCTCGAGATTTCGCACGGTGGCATAATCAAGAGTCATGAAATCATCGTCATGAAAACGGCTTAATTTCTGAATATGGGCCAACTGCTGACGATAATTCTCTTTTAGATAGCGAAAAATCGCTCCTGCCGCGGATACTCCCTGACGGCACCCTGCGACCCCGAATCCATCAAGGGTGGTGGTTCCAAAATGAGTTGACAAATCGCGTTCGGCGGAGGAGTGATCAAAATTCCAGGAATCAAAAGATGTAATTTGTTTGGCGCCATTAGTGAATCCGAATCCTCTTGTGAGCATGTCGCGATCCGCGTCGGATGGCCAGAGAATCTCAGATGGCTCTATAAGGCGAAGTCGCCCAAGTATGGCGTCACTCTCCCCTTCGTCGACAAGAAACTCGCCGGTCGACAGATCGAGAGCCGCGACACCGAGGGATTTGCCAGATTTCGGCGACAGCGCCGCCAGCCAGCGCGTTCCGGTTTGTCGCTCGGCAGAATCAACAGTTGCGGTACCAGGGGTCATGATCTCGGTTATTTCCCGCTTCACCACGCCCTTAGCTTCCTTTGGATTTTCCACCTGTTCGACGATGACCACTTTCTCCCCTATCGTCATCAGGCGTGACAAGTATTTCTCAACCGCATGGTAGGGAACACCCGCCAGAGGAATATTATCGCCTCGCGAAGTGAGGGCGATACCGAGAAGGGACGCCCCTTTGACAGCATCATCGCCGAACATCTCATAGAAGTCCCCCATCCGGAAAAAGACCAGTTTGTCGGGATGTTTCGATTTGACGGCATGGTATTGCCGCATGGCCGGGGTGTGGGAATCGTGACCGGCAGATTTCGGACTCATCGCGCCACCACCTGAAAAGATTCATTGTGATTTTCCTCAAGCATGGTCTTGGTCCTGAGGGCTTCGTGGTACTCCGAAAAATGGCCGACATAGACAACATTGTACATCACATTCGAGATTCGCTTTTTTACAACCTCAACCGGCAGTTTGTACTTTCGAAACTGTTCCGCCCCACGCTCGGCGTTTTCCGGATTGGAGAAGACCCCGACCTGCACCGAATAGTAGGTGCCGGTCACCTTTTCGGCTTTGCTCTCGGTTGCAGACGGCTCTTCTATCTCAGAGAGACGATCGACTATTTCGTCGGTTCCCACGGCATTGGGGTATCCGTCACGGAGAAGGTTGAAATAGTGAGCGGCCTTTTCGGTCTCTTTTTTTGAGATCGATTCTCTCGCCAAAAGATAGAGCGCTATTGGCACCCCTTCCCCTTTGGACTCTTTTGTCAGGTTTTTCAGCACTTTGGATGCTCCCACCGCTTTTCCGGCAAGTAGCATAGTGCGGGCTTTGTCAATTTGCCACCACTGCGACAGATCGGCGCCGCGACTTTCGATCAGGCCAGCGTCAATAATTTTCAAGGACGAATCAAAAAGTTGATCCCTCTCAAGGAATGCGGCATGGATGCGCAGGGTGTTGAGAGAGACATTTGAAATGGAAGCCTCTTCCTGATCCGTTGACGCCGAAGAACTCTGAAGCGAGTCTCCTGTCAGAAGGCGGTATTCAGTAATTCGTGCCCAAGCCTCTTCTTTGAGGCTCGCCTCAAGGCCAAGACTGATGGCGTCGTTCAACAGCCGAATGGATTCATCCGCCGACTCCGCCAGAATTCCCTCCCAGTAGGCCTGCTCCGCCCTCCCTATCGCCTCAGTAGTGACCAGTGAGTCAAGCGCCTGTCCGGCTCGTTCGAAGTCTCCATTGGCAAGAGCGTCGGCAATGGCATTGCCCCAGCAGGGCACGCTGACGAATAGCAGTAAAATGGCGAATACGATTGTTGCTTTGGCTTTCAATAGTTGTCTCCAGAATGGAAAGAAACAGCAGAAATGGCATCTGAGTCAACTGGCGATAAGGATGAAGATTCGGTGAAAAAACGGGATGAAAGTGTCAGCGGATTTCGACCGGCTGAGAGGGAGTATGCGGCGAGCGACTGGCCCGACGGCGTTTTCCCCAGTGCTGTTCCAGATCGCGGAACAGAGTCTCGAGCTTTTTGCGGTCACCACGTTCGAGGTAGAGACGGACAAGGCCAGTGATGGCGCGAACATTGTCGGGCTGGTCTTCCACGACCTGCGCGTAGACATCGGTCGCCCCCATCAGGTCCCCCTTCTTGGCATAGATGTCCGCGAGAGTCATGCGGGCCTCGACATTACGGGGATCAGACTGAATGATCTTTTCGCATATTTCGACCAGCTCGCCGAATCGCCCAAGATCAAACAGGCTGTTTTTCAGGCGGTCGATGACCTGATGCCCTTCCTGCGGGACAGTCTCAATAAGCTTAGTCCAGAATGTTACGGCATCTTCGAAACGGCGCTCCTCGGCGTAGGCATCACCGATTGAAATGTAGGGCGTGACAAAGGCGGGATCGTACCCGATAGCCTCTTTGTATTGCACTCGCGCCTTGTGGTATTCTTTCTTCTTGTGAAGCTCCTGCCCCATTTGATATTTGAACCACGCCAGCGGCTTCCGCGACTTGGTTCCTTCGGCTTTCAGTATGGCGCTGGCGGTCTCAAAGGCTTCTTCCCACTTGCAGGCGTCCTGTTGAATCTTAAGAAGAGTCCTCAACGCCCCTTGCTCATTGGTATCAAGAGAGCGAAGTTCGGTCAGAGAGGCCTCGGCGAGATCGACATTCTTGAGGGCGCCATAATCAAGGGCAAGCTGGCGAAGAATGGCCGATTTTTCGGTACTCGAAAGACGGCCGCGCAGAGTAAGATCTTTGTGAATCTGAAGGGCACGTTCGGGTTTGTTGTTCTCACGGAGTATCTGGCCGATTCGCAGGTAAGCGTCAATGTTGGTTGTATCCTCGGCCACCACCTGACGTAATTTGCTGAAAGCCGCCTCCTGCCGACCGTCGAGCAGATCTCTGAGAGCCTCGACATAGAGGGTAGAGTCGTTCTTTTGAGGCGGGCGAACATAGCGGTCGTAGAGCAGATAGACCACGGCCGAGCCGCACAACATCAGAATAAATGCCAGAAGATATTCAGCCATCAGAACGCTTCCCGTGTATCATCAGCCGGTTCAAAAGTCGTCGTCACCTGTTTCTTGAACATATCGGCAGAATCTTCAATTGGTCTATTGCGAAGCACCGACGCCTCCCCTTCAAGGGCGCGGATGCGGGCTTTTAGTTCTCGGGTGGTCATCGACAGATGGATATAGACCGAGGCGAACAAGACCATCGAAAAGAGCACTCCAGCCACGAACGCCCAAAAAACAACGGTCACGAGGGGGACATCGAGGTAATCGGC
>JBBTMW010000071.1:0-7631 GCA_038067995.1 Candidatus Zixiibacteriota bacterium | reverse complement strand
TAAAAGGTACGACGACGCGCCCTTTGAGGAACTCGGTGAATCCACCTACTGATTCGGGGAGAAGACCGGAGGAGACATTGGTCTGCGAAAAATAGCTCGGGGTCGAATAAAGGATGAGAGGAATCTGTCGTTTGACTTCGTGGTTGAACTTGGGAGCCAGATCGCGATAGGCATCCTCGGCAAGTTGTGCGGCGATCCGTGCCACTTCGCCAGCCTCAGGATAGAAATAGACTTTGAAGTGCTCGGTCGACATCACCTGCCAGTCGAAGCGGGTGTACTGCACTTTGTTTTTGCCGAAATAGACCTGCCCCTCAACGACGGAGGAAAAGATCAGAAGAAAAAGCGCACAAGCTGTCAGTCGAAACAATCGCATGGGGAAAAACTTCTCACGGAAAGGTGATGTCCTGTATCACAGGGTTCGACGATCCTTTGTCTCTTCCGTGGTGGCGACAGAAATGCCAATACGGTGTTTACTTCTATAATATCGACAGACCGGTGTCTCTTATCAAGGCGGCTATTTGGGCCTCTAACCCGACTGTCTAGCTATCAGATCGGCCGCCGCAGAAAGGCCATCGACGACGGGTATTCCGGCGCGCTCCAAAGTGGTCGACCAGAGGGACGCAGTTTCAGCTCCGTAGCCGGTTTTCAGCAAGATCGGTCGTGCATTTATGACGCGAGCGAGGTTAGTATCGTCTAATCGGTCGCCAATGACCCATGAGCGTCTCAGGTCGATTCCGTGGCGTTCGGCGGCATCTTCGGGCATGCCCGGGGAGGGTTTGCGGAGGCGTGAGGGTTTTGCGTAGTTCTCGACTATTCCGTGCTCGAAATAGGGGCACCAAAGCATATCATCGAGAGTGACTCCTTCTCGTTCCAACAACCAGACCATGCGGGCATTGACGGCACGGACATCATCCTCGGTCAGAAGTCCCCGCGCCACCCCCGACTGGTTTGAAACGGTAATCAGTTTGTAATCCATACCCTTCAACTTTTTCAAGGCGCTGGCCGCACCCTTCTCCAATTCTACGCCCATGGGGTCACGGAGAAACTGCTTTTCGACAATGACAGTCCCATCGCGGTCAAGAAAGATGGCGCGGTGCGTATTCGCAGAGGATGACAACAGGTTTTGGAGTCGGTCGAGCACCTCTTCCCCATCGATACGCTCCAGACAATACTGCTTGTCGCGGTAACAGAGGTTCTTGCCGTGAATGGAACAGGGGCGGCACGGTTCGTCGACTTCGACAATCTGGTCATGGAAACCACGCGGTGAAAATCCCAGCGCCGGGTGGGTTGGGCCGAAGATGGCAATCACAGGGGTATTGAGAGCCGACGAAAGATGCATGAGGCCGCTGTCATTACTAATAACGGCTTTCGCCCGTGCGATAGTGGCCGCGACTTCATTCAGCGTTTTCCCTGCGATAACGGAAAGCCATCCATATTTTTTTCCACGAATGTCATTTGCATCCGTCTCTTTTTCTTCAATCCATGCGACGTCGAGGCCGGTGCTGGTGTGGATCATCTCTGCAAGACGCACAAATCGAGAGCGGGGCCACTTCTTTGTCGCGTGGGCGGCGCCGGGACAGAGGCAGACATAATTCTGACGGGGCAAATGCCGTGCGCATCCGAAATCGCCAAGAATCGGCCTTCGGGCGTGGTCGTGGAGGCCGCGATCCGTGAAGAAGGAGTTATGCAGGTCAATAGTATGAGGTGCTGATGAACCCATTACTCCCTTCGTGGCAAGCCAGCGCTCAATACGACGCTTGGGTACCGCCCATCGTTCCGACGAATAGACCCAGTTACGCACCAGCCACGTGAATGGTTTGCCGTGGAGATCGACTATGAAATCAAATCGTCTGGATGACAGCTCAGTCAGAATAGCAAAGTAATCCGCTATGCCGTTGTTGTCGGGAAGGGCGACTACTTCATCGACGCCATCAAAAGACGACACAAGATTGGCGAATCGCTCTTTGGTGAGAAAAGTAATATGGCTGTTCTTGTAATGGATTTTGAGATTGAGAATCACCGGGGAAGTAAGAAGAATATCCCCGAGGGAACTGAGGCGAATGACGAGAATACGGGATTGCATTAAAGGAAAAGATACAGTCCCAAGGCTCCGACCGCAAAGCAGTACCACGCGAACCAGGAGAATTTCCCGCGCTTCACGATGGCCAAAAGTGAGTGAATGGCAAGAAGGCCGGTGCCGAAGGATACCGCGAAAGCGACAGCGTAATGCGACATAAGTTCTGCGGGGATTTCTGAGAGGTGATCAAGTTCGAGAACGGTGGCGCCGAGAATCACCGGCACCGACATCAGGAACGAAAACTTCGCCACGGCCGACGGTTCAGAGCCGACTGCCATACCTGATACAATGGTGGAACCCGAACGGGACACCCCCGGAAGAATCGCCACCGCCTGCCCACAGCCCATTACAATTGCGGCCTTCAGACCGACAGGACGTGTGCTATTCCGGAATAATTTGCTAGCAAGAAGAATTACTCCTGTTACAAGGAGAAAGACTGATGTCATCGACGGACTTCCAAAGGCCTCTTCAAATGTCGATTTGAGAGCCAGCCCAAGAACCGCGGCGGGGATTGAGGCGAGTATCAGGTAAAGCACTGTTTTCCGATCTTCCCGCCGAGAGGGTGTCCAAATCGATTGGGTCAGATCAACAAATGTACTTCTATAATAGATCAGCACAGCCAACAAAGTGCCGAGATGTACGATTATTTCAAATGCCACTCCCGGCAAATTGACATGAAGGATTTCCTGTGCAAGAACCAAATGACCGGAAGAAGAAACCGGGAGAAACTCCGTCAGCCCTTGAACAATGCCAAGTATGATGGCGTCGAGGTAGTTCATTGAAGAAAGGCCTCCGTTACCGGAGGCCCTGTGCTCCAATCAGTATGTTGGCCAATTTGTTCATTATAGGACGTTGAAATCAAGGCCGAAAAAGAGGCCGTCGTTACCGTCAATCTGGAACTCGCCGTAGAGACCGACATTCTTACTCAGCTCGTAATGAACGCCGGCGTTGAGTCCAAGTTCAAGGTCAGAGGTATCCCTATCGGTACGGAGGTCATGGTTCTTGTCCTCAATTCGCACGTTGGCGCGCACATACGGCGACAACGCTCGCCCATTGGACATGGCGAACGGATATGATCCGGTGGCCAAGAATCCTATCTGCATGACAGAAGCATTGCCGTAGTCCACATGTTCAAACAGTCCACCCAATGCCATATCGAAAGGATTGTTAGATGCCCCGCCGTGAACCAGCATCTGATATTTGACGTCAAATCCAATGGAAACTTCAGTGTCGTCAAATCTATCAACGAAACCAAACTTTACTCGGCCGTCAAAGCTGTTGGACATACCGTAGGTGAAAGAACCAAAAAACGAAGTCGCATCGGCCACACCGACTCCGACGGCCCAAAACCCCTTCCCCATCCCCACCGTGCGGGCTGTAGTCAGATTGCCGAAAGCGCCGCCGCTGTAAGCATCGGCCCAAACACCGCTAACGGCCAAAACAAGCAGGAGGGCCGTTGCTACTATCAGACTTTTAACTCGAGACATACTCAACTTCCTTTGTATTATGCGCGTTCCGATTCTAAATCTTTGATAGATTTTACCTCGGAAGAGTGGGTTCGGTCAAATTAAAAAAGAGGGGGTAATGGGGGCTATTCTTCGTCCCGAAGGTAGCTCAGACCCAGTTGTTTGAGCCTTTGGCGGTCAAAACCGGATGTATCAACCACTTCGACATAATCGGCAAAACCAACATCCAGCCTTCCCAATGCCGTCTTACCAAGGTGAACCTGTCTATCGGGGCGCTCCTCCCGCTCGAATTTGATATCGAGAGAAAATGATTGCGCCTTCAGATCGGCAAGGACATCGGTCGGGATAGTCTTGAGCGCTTCCTCTTCGATCCCGGTGACACGAATACGGAGGATCTTGTTCTCAGGCTTCTGGGCAAGAACTGCTTCACGGATAATATTTGCGATCTGGTCACCACGCTTCCCTTTGACATTGCCAATCGATACATCGAGCATCTCACGGGTGGATACTTCGTTGAAGGTGAGATTGAAGGGATCGAGATCGACGGTCACAAAGCCCTTGGCCGAATTTCGCTCCGACTGGGTCATACGCTCGGTGGAGCCGGAATACCATGCCCGCCGTCCCACCTGACAATGGTTGTGAAAATGGCCGAGGGCGGTGTAATCGAATCGCGCCATGACATCCAATGGAAGCTCCTGCTCACCAAGATCAAGCATGGAGAACTCCGGCATGCCGGCGGCGACGCCGTGCATGATGAGGACATTGAAGCGCACCGACGGGTCAGGGATACACTTGGCAACTTCTTCTTTGAGAATGTCGGTGGTGAGACAATGCGGAAGAGCATAGATGGCGCATTCGCCAATTTTGAAGATTTCGAGCCGTCCCTGACTGGCGATATGGAGATTGTCGATATGTCGGAATATGTCGAGGGCGGCCCCCATGAAGGCGCGATTGGGGGCGTCGTGGTTGCCAGTGATGATGACAGTCGGAATCCCGGCTACTTCGGCAAGGCGGTGGAGTTGTTCAGCGGCCACGGCCACGAAACGGTTCATGGGGCGAACGGTGTCAAAGATATCACCGGCGTGAATGACGAAATCGGGCTTGATGGCGATGATTCGGTCGATAGCCTCGATGAAACTGCGTACGATATCCTCTTGCCGCTCTGATAGGCCGGAGTCGGCTTTTCGTCCCATGTTTTCACCGGAACCAAGATGTGTGTCAGCCAGATGGCAAATGCGCATGCGGAAGTATAGCAGGTGTCAACGACGTGGGGAATCACTTTGATTTCTGTGACCGGCAGACGCCCTCGTCTGCCGACCGACAAATGTCCGTCATTCCGGACAAGTCCCGCTATGAGCGGGACACTGAGCCGGAACCCATCTTATCATTCGGACCGAGTAGATGGATGTCTTCAGGTCACAATGAAAAAGAGCGCGGGTACAGGGCGAACCCGCGCTACACGAAAATATTTCTAACGAAATGGAAAGGATGTCTGGTTTCTCATTCCGCCTTTGGCGGAACTCGGAACGCCGACCTACAACATGAACAAAGATGGCGGGTCTGAAGACAAACCCGCCCTACATTTAGAATTTGAAAATGATTTTAATAAATGCCGTATTTGGCGATGCGGTCGCGCAGAGTGTTACGCGAGATACCGAGAGTCTCAGAAGTCTTGACCTGGTTGCCGTCAAATTGCTTGAGGCACGAAGAAATCACAGCCCGCTCAAATGCCGATTCAAGGCAGGCGTATATCTGTCCCGGCGAATTGACAACCAGCTTGGGCATAACCGGGTCGATGATTTTCTTAAAGGCCTCGGCGTAGTCGTCGGTGAGGTTTGAGAGATCGAGGTCGGGGCGGCTTGAATCCTCGAGGATATTCGGAAAGTCTTCAGGCTCCAGCTGGTCGCTCTTCGACATCACCATAGCAGTATGGATGCTGTTCTCAAGCTCACGCACGTTGCCGGGCCAGGAATATTTCGCCAGAAGCGCCGCGGCTTTTTTAGAGACCGTCTTGGATTGCTGACCAAGCTGGTTGGCGAATTTTTTGCAAAAGTATTCGAAAAGAAGCGGAATATCTCCCCGGCGTTCGCGTAGCGGCGGGATAAAGATCGAGAACACTTTCAGGCGGTAGAAGAGATCGACTCGGAACGAGCCTTCCTTCATGCACTGCACCAGCGACTTGTTAGTTGCGGCGATGATACGCACATCGACCGTTATCGATTCGTTGCCGCCGACTCGCTCGATCTTCTTCTCCTGCAGTACCCGTAGAAGCTTGGATTGGGTGAGCATAGACATATCGCCGATTTCATCGAGGAACAGAGTCCCCTTGTCGGCCTGCTCGAATTTTCCGATGCGCTTGAAATAGGCTCCGGTAAAGGCTCCTTTTTCATGGCCGAACAGTTCGGATTCGAGAAGCGTCTCGTGGAGAGCGGCGCAATTTACCGAGAGGAATTCATTCATACGCCGTTTGGAGTTGCGGTGAATGGCCTGAGCTACCAGCTCTTTACCTGTCCCCGACTCGCCGAAGATCAAAACAGCGGCATCGGTCTTCGCAACTTGACCAATGAGCTTTGCGATTTCGACGATTTCAGGAGATTTGCCGATTATCTCCCCAAGCTCATTTTCGGGCTTTGGCTCGATAACCGTCACTGATCCATGCTGGCGGGCGCCATAGCCGCAGGCTTTGTTGACGGTTTCTATCAGCTTTTCAATTTGAAACGGTTTGGTGAGATATTCAAAAGCCCCTTCGCGCATCGCCTCGATGGCATTGTCAGTCGAGACGAATCCCGAAATGACAATAACGGGAACCGAGGAGTTCGCCGTTTTTATCTGCTTGAGAACCTCAAGCCCCGACATGCTTGGAAGATTGACGTCAAGCATGACGAGATCCAGCTCCTTGTGAGCCTGAAGAAAGTTCTCGACCTCTGTCCCATCCTCAAGAAAATTAAAGACAAACTTGCTGGAGTCGAACAAGTTCGCCAGGGATTGGGACAGGTCTTTGTCGTCGTCAACCAGTAATATGTTTTTCATATCGATTTTTAGCCTATGGCTGTACACAAATAGTATCGGCCGAAAAGTCGATATTTACAGTGGAAAACAGAATATTTTCAGAAGAAATCAGAGAGAATTGCAGGGCTGTTTCAATTCCACTGTTTCATTTTTCCAGAGATAGAGGGGACGGCGTGTTTCAGCCCCGTAGTTTAGGTTTGACTTCAAATCCACCAATTGATTTTGTCCTGAGTGAATTAGTGAATTTAAGATGGCGGCATTGAAGACAATGCCTCCCTACTTACAATACAAATTCTGCTTTTGGGAAAGTGGGAATCATGTACGGAGGATTACATGGACGCTTGTCCCGCGTCCGGGAATCGATTCCACCCAAAGAGACCCCTCAAGCTGACGGGCTATTTCCCTGGACTGAAACAGACCAATTCCCAACCCGTTTTTCTTTGTGCCCGAGAATGGGCGGAAGAGCTTTGATTCCATAAAATCCGGAGTCATTCCGACACCCGTGTCGGCGATGGTAATTTTGACAGCCGGATGCTCGTCGGCATCCGCGGTCTGTTCGGTGGAGACAATCAGCGAACCACCCATCGGCATCGCGTCAATGGCGTTGGTGACAAGGCTCTCAAATAGAAATAATAGTTGTCGAAAGTCTGCTCTGACTGTACACGGTGGCCCGAATCTCTCCCGAACTACAATTCGTTCGAGCGTGCGTACTCCTAAGTCATCAATAACGTCACGGATCAGATTGTTGATGTCCACGTTTCTGATTGTCCACTGCGCTAAAGGTACTGCCGAGAGTCTCAATTCAAGATGACGCAAACGTTTGATGGTCGCTGAAACGGTTTCGCTTGACGGTAAGTTCGGTGATGGAGGTGCCGGTTTCGTTGAGGATGCAGGACTAAGGTGTTCAAGAAGGTTGATGGAATCTTTGATATCATCGAGAACTACCGCGGAGACACGAAAGTAGGACTCCAATTCCTTCGCCGCTACGAGTTCATCGGTGACACGGCTGCTCTGAATCGCCATCGCCAAAGGCGCCGAGACGACCTCCATGAAATCAAGTAATTCCCGAAAATCGGTAT
>JBBTMW010000070.1:0-11088 GCA_038067995.1 Candidatus Zixiibacteriota bacterium | reverse complement strand
AGCAATTGGAGAAAATAGGCCATCACCGGACGGTTGTGCCAGCCTGCTGGAGCGAGATTGAATTTCTTTCTGTTCATTTGTGCAACATTTTGCGTTGTTATCGCTCGACTTTTTTCGCCGAAAGCCGATAGTAGTAAACAAGTTACTGTATTTTTTGCGATTCAGCGCGTTTTTTGCGTTAGATATTCTGTAATGCACAGTAGCTGACATATCCTAACAGCATGTAGAACAAGGCGTTGTGCAGAATGGCAGGGGATTTCGTCTATAAACGAAACCAGATAGCGGTTGTAAACGTAGAAGTCACAAACAGATACATCGATACAAGCCGCGATGGTCAAACTTGACTCTTTCTCTTAGTATCGTAGATTCGCTTAACAGTACTGATATACCTCTTGGAGGATTGAAATGGTTCGCTACTCAGTTCAGCTTTTCGGCCTCACTGTTTTCGCCCTCGGACTTATTTGGTTCGCGGGAAATGGTGAAGCGGTGCAATCCTCACAGCAGGCGTCGAACCCTGTCTATGCCGACACGGTGCGTCTGGAGATTCAGGGAGAAACTCCGGCGGTATCATCTGACACATCTTTGGCGGCGAAGCGGGATACATTCCTTCGCGGCATCAAGCGTCTTCAGCACGCGGCCTACATGATCCGCAACAATTATATGGAAGAAGTCGACTCGGACAAGATGTTCAAAGCCGGCATTCGCGGCATGCTTGACGACTTCGATAGATTCTCGGTGCTGATGGAAAAGCAGTCATACGATGCCCTGATGGAAACGACGCACGGCAAATATGAGGGGCTGGGGATGCAGATTGACTCCCGTGAAGAACATATCATCATTATCAGCCCGATTGAAGGAACACCGGCCTATCGCATGGGACTTCACGCTGGCGATATGATTCTTGAGATCGACGGCAAATCGACTTCAGGGATGTCGTCTGCCGACGCCTCCAAGCTGATGCGCGGTAGCGCCGGAACCTCGGTGAAGCTACTCATCAATCGTCCCGGGGTAGCAGGCGAGATGGAATTCGACGTCATGCGCGCCGTTATCGAACTAAAATCGGTCAACTATGCCGGTCTTATTCCCGGCACCGATGTCGGCTATGTGCGCCTTTCCAAGTTTGCCGAAGAGAGCGGCTTTGAGCTTCGTGAAGCCGTGACCAAGCTGGTCGAGCAGAATGCATCGGGAGTGATTCTTGATCTGCGCTCCAATGGCGGCGGCCTTCTTGATCAAGCGAAGGAAGTATCGGAACTCTTTCTTGAGCAGGGGCGGGAAATTGTTTATACCAAAGGAAAAGACATCACCAGCGAGCGTCATCTTCGCTCCGATAAAGCGCCGATTTATGGCGCCAAACCACTCGTCGTTCTTGTCAATGAAGGAACCGCCTCGGCTTCGGAAATCGTTGCTGGCGCTCTTCAGGATTGGGATCGCGCCCTCATAATCGGCAACACCACCTATGGCAAAGGATTGGTTCAGCAGGTGTTTGATATCTCCAATGACGGCTCTCTTGCCGTTAAGCTGACGACTGCGAAGTATTATGTTCCGTCAGGGAGATGCATCCAGAAGCCTGAGGTTCAGCAAAAGGATCACGCCGATCGTGAAAGCGATATCGCCGCAGTAAAGAAGGGCGAGGATTCGATGGCAGTCTCCGAGAAACCTATCTTCTATACCAATGCAGGGCGAGTTGTGTATGGTGGCGGTGGAATCGTCCCTGACATCGAACTTGATCAGGAACCGTGGAAGCCGATTGAGATCAATCTTGAGCGCAAATCGATGTTCTTCGACTTCGCCGTCAAATATGTCGCCGACCATCCCGGCATCGACCCATATACATTTCAAGCGACGGATGAAATAGTGACCCTCTTCCGCGAACACGTCAAGAACCAGAAGTTTGACTATAAAACATCCACCCAGGTGGCGCTTGAGAAACTCGAAGAAATCGTAAAAGATGATTCGGGCGAAGAGAAACTTTTCAAGGGTCCCCTTGACAGCCTTAGTCGTCTTGTTGAAGTCGAAAAGGCGAATGACTTTGATGAATCGATCGAGTATATCAAGCGCGGCATCAAGACCGAGATCATTTCATCGGTCGCCGGTGAGCGCGGAGTTTATGAACAAATCGTCCTTCGCCAGGACAAAGCGGTGATGAAAGCTCTTGAAGTGCTCGGCAAAAAGGGCGAGTATTCTACGCTCATGACCAAGGGAGCCAAGCGCTCGAGCGTGAATTAAGAGTCAGGGTTTGATTAGCAGACAAAGAAAAAAGGCCGCGCGAAAACGCGGCTTTTTTTATCGATGAAAGATGTTTCCGCTCATGCGGTGAATTCTTATGAAACAGTTTCCCTCATTGGCGATACTCCTATACCTGTAATCATCCTGAATATACCGGCAACAACGAGAATTGAGATGAGAGCAAGCATAATCGCCGGTGAGGGTGGCAAGTCAAAGTACAACGAGACGAGGATGCCAATCACCGATCCTGCGCCGGCGACAAGCCAACCGGCCACAAGTCTCCTCCCCTTTCGATTCGTGAAGAGAAGAGCGGTGACTGGCGGAATCACCAGAAGCGAAAAGACCATGAGAACACCGACCAGATGCACCGAATAGGTGACGACGACGCCAAAAGAGGCGTAAAAGAGGAAATCCCACCAGACAATCCGGAGCCCCATGTCTGACGCACTTTTACGGCTTTCTGAAATGAGAAAAAACTTTGACCGAAAGAAATAGTGGAATAATCCGACGGCCACGTAGAGTGCGGTAACAGTCCACAGCTCGCCCAGAGTACAATTGAGTATGGAGCCATTTGTAATCTCGGAGACAACCTCGGTTCCCTCAGCCAGGTGAGCCAAGATGACCATTACCGCCGCCGCGAAGCCGACATAGATAATGCCAATGAATGCCTCGTGCGGGATTCGGTCATTTCGATCCCGTGAGACGGATACAAGTAGCGCACCCGCAAGGGTGAATGCCAGCGCGACCACATAGCTGATGCCGCTGTGCTCGCCTTGTCCAGCCATGAGCGCTACGACATAACCGAACGCTGCCGCCTGAGCCAGCGCCAGGTCGACAAATATCACGCCGCGGCTCACGACGTGAAACCCGAGATAGGCGTGTATGCCGGCTGCGACCAGAGTAATGGCTAAGCCAATCTGCACAAATGGCTGCTGTAAGAGTTCGAGCATGCCTATTTCGCTCCCCTGACCAGAATGTCGACCAAAGAGTCAAAGAGGGAGATGTAGTCTTTGGCGGAGGGGGTACCTCCTACCGAGGATGGTGCGACATAGACGACTGCTCCGCTTTCACGCGCAATCGATTCAGGAGCGCGGGCTGAATAGTACGGATCGCGAAGAATCATTGAGATGTGTTTTCCTTTTATGAGTTGAATCAGTTCATTGTTGTGCTCTGCAGTCGGCTCAATACCGGGTTTGGGTTCAATGAAACCCGCTACGCTGAACCCAAACGCATTGGCAAGATAGGCAAAAGAACTGTGATAGGTTATGACCTCTGCGCCCCTGAAGGCAGCGGTCTTCTCCTGCCACTCATTCCATTTTGAATCCAAGAGAGTCTCAAACGCCGCTAATCGGGATTGGTAATCGGCTTTGTGAACCGGGTCAACGGTAATGAGGGCATTACAAATATTGTTTGCGATAACTTTGCCGTTGCGCGGGTCCAGCCAGTAATGAGGGTTACCATCAGGATGTAAATCCCCCATCGAAGCGTCGACCTTGCCAGTTGGCTTTCCGAGGACTTCGATGCCGGTGGAACAGTCGACTACAAGAAGCTTGTCGTTGCGGGCGCCGTCGATTACTCCCTGCGCCCAGGCGTCGAGAGCGAGGCCGACTTTGAGATAGATATCGGCGCGAGCGACTTTCATCATGTAGCTAGGAAGCACTTCCACAAAGTGAAGGTTTGACTTTCCCTGTCCTATTGACTGCACCTCAATCAAATCGCCGCCGACATATGTCGCTATCGAGGCCAAATCGGTCGATGATGCGACTATCGACACTTTGGATTGAGCTGAACCGGCTAAAGCTATTGCCATCAAAAGAGCGAATCTGAATATGGTTTTCATGGTTGCATCCAATCTTAAAATTCGTGCGGTTTATGTGGCCCGAGAGAAAAGATCATTTGAGCCGAGAGAGTGAATTCCCCTCTTTTGGACTCGACTGAGCCGTCAACAAGTCGCGAGGAATCTGAAATATTGAAACTCGTCCATCGTGCCGTGAGACGAAAGAGCGTGGTCTCTTCAAGGAGCGAATAACCGGTAAAGAGTGCAAAGCTCTTGGTTGCATTCTTGTCATCGAAGGCGGCAGTAGCCGTGTTGCTGCGTTCGACCGGAATGTTCTGTTCGTAGTCACCATCGCCATTGTCATAAATACCAGGGGCGCGATCGACAGCAAACCCAATATTGTATCTCTTGCGGAAACGGTAGTCGACAAAGGCAAAGGCTCCCCAGTTGGATCGTTTCTCAAAAACATCGGTAAATAAATCGCGGCTGTTGAGAATCAACTCCCCCTGAAGTGTCAGAGAGGAGTAATCGTTCGGGCGAATCTTGCACTTTCCGTCAAGCGCTGCCATCCTTGCGTACAGATTGCGGTATCCCAACTCAGCGTCGCCGGTGCCATACGCCCCCCGCCCCTTGTATCGGCCAATAAATCCTGAGACTCCGATGTCCATATCTGCCTTTGTCGACAGACTCCAAAAACCATTCAGTCTGGAGGTGAGAATCGGCGCATGGGTATAGCGCCCGTCGAGCGGGTCTTCAACCGCTTCATCTTCCCCTACGACGCTTCCCTTGAGCACATTGAATGATAGCTTGCTGTAGAACCTGGTGGGCAATACGCAATTCATACTGACTCCCTGGTCTTTGAATCCATCGAGGCCGAACAGGACACGATGCACCACGGGTCTGTCCACGAATGGATAGGCGTGAGCGTGACTCAAATTGAGCTTCCCAAAATCGACAAGAAACTGTCCGATCCTTACCTCGGTCTTTAGCGGCAACCCCTTAAAGATGGTGGCGTAGGCCTCTTCAATTTCGAGACCGTCGCCGGGAGTCGAAATTACAATTTGCGCCTTAGCGAAGGGATTCAAATATCCCGACAGAACTACTTCCAGCTCCTCAAACCGCATGTTGAAGTTGCCGTTGCGGCTGGTTTTGGCGTCGGTGGAATCAATCCAGTTACCGGTATAGCCTCGGAAATCGCCGATTGCAGAGATGTCCGGCTGGGTGAGCGCAAACACTGAGCCGGGAACCGCAAGCGCGAAAAGCAGGAGGTATTTCCTCGCAGTCATTAATTACTCCTCTCACGAGTCAAACCGCTTTCACATTGAAGTGATAAGCGAGGTGACTACGACTATAAATTATGAGTTTGAAAGATTACAAACAGTCAGAGAGAGTAAGATGAAGGTGGGGCGCGAAGAGATACAGAAAGGTCACAATCTGAAGTGAATGCAACTGAATCAAACACTTTGACGGTCTCACTATAGAGATCAAGGCAATTGGGGGTATTTCCATTGATGATAAAGAGCAGTTGACCATTAAGGCGACACACCTGACAATCTTCGCTGTGGGAGTGACCGGACGCGCCAGCCAGGAATTGTTCGAGCACTGCAGATTTAGAAGTGTGGCTGAGAAAGCTGTGGTCGGAAACATGCGTGGGGAAAAGCACGACGGTTGAGAAAAACAGCCACATGCTCGCGAAAAGAGAGATGAATCGTCTTCCCATCATGTTCATACTATACGCAAAATGTCACCGATTCTATTCTTGAAGTCAAATGAAACTTTGGCGTATGGTGATGACCTGCGGACAGGGGGCGGGTTTACTTGGTTGAATCCCCCGCCGCGCTGTCGGGAATGCTGTAATGAGATACGAGCCAGCGTTTCCCTTCCCTGATCATATGTATGCGAATGGGGTTGTCGCGGCGGGAGGTTGAATCCATGACCCAGCATTCGATCTGGGCGTTGTCGCCGGTATAGAGAAAGACCGCTTCGCCAAACCGCTCAAATGCGATGGCGTTGTCGTTTCCATAGGCTTTCGCTATCAAAGAATCGCCATTCTGGTTGTACCTCAGCATCTCTATTGACAGCAGGGAATCAAGCGATGCGCGATTGCGATCTTTGACCGCCAATTGCAGGCGATACAGCGTTTCTTTCAAAACGGGAATCTGGTTGCGCGCAGGAGTCTTTTCCTTGCACCCGCTTAGGGCGAATAAAGTGAGAATGGCCAAAAGACAAAGAAATGAAAAGACTGGATTCCCGCCTTCGCGGGAATGACAAAAGGGGCGGGAAGGACAGAACAAGGCGCGTGGGTCAGAGTATGGGACTCTGGCGAAACGGAAATGCGATTTTTCCCAAATCAAGATTATTCAATCCGTTCTATTGGGCTTATTGAAAAAGTAGTGAAATCATAAATAATGCGAAGTGCCTTCGGACATGTCGCATCGAGCGCAGACGAGATTCGTTGTCTTTCAAATGATTACCCGTATTCACCGTGCAATCGTGTCTCCCGCCTTTGGCGGGACGCGACACACAGCGAGTTTTTTTTTCAACAAACCCTATCGTTAGGGCATCAGATCAAAACGGAACTGGCCGTTGCCGCGTCGCTCAATGACTTTGTCTTCGATCAGCTTATCAACCACCCGTGTGGCGGCAAGATTCCAGAACCAATATCGATGCCCAAATGAGACCTTTTCGTGACCATGCCTGAGAGCAATTTCTTTCAAGTCATTGTAGGCTGAGACAAGCAGTGGCTCAGAGCCTTGTTTGAGAGATTTCGTACCGAGGTTGATGATGGCGGTGTCGATCATGAATGCCTCGGGAAGATATCCGGCAGAAAGGCTCCATTGCGCTTTTTGACTGGTCGATCGCTTCGACAGATAATCCTCCTCGCACTGCACCGTTGGAATCTTATCCCCCCAGTAAACCGAAAGGGACGCACCCTGCCCCGAGTAGGAATAGAATTGATGGCCGTGGAAGTAATCGCCGCCGACAACGGCATACATATAAAACGGGATGAAGGCGTTGCACAAATCAGTGCCGTCATAGATGGCGAGTGGCGCTGACCGGGTGATGAATGATTTCCCCAAATCGTACCAGAGCAAGAATCCTCCGATCATGGGATACTTGCGATACATAATGGTGCTGGTATTGAGGAACCCGCTGGTATCTGTGGATATTGCGTTGCTCAATTCGAGGGCGAGAATGGTCTTATCGTAAGCGGGAATGTTGCGTTTGATGAGTGCGACCAGTGAATCTGAAAGCTTGTCGGCAAGTTTTTTTTCCTCTTCGGCCTCCGGAATGAGAATGATTGGAAACTGGGGCTTATAGCCTTTCTCTTTGGTAAGAACGACGGTTCTTTTCGCCATATTTTCAGCAAGGTCTTCGATGAAAGCCGTATCAGCCATTGCGAGGCCCGCAATTTCGGCGCAGGTTTTTCCTTCGTTGAATAGTGTGAGAATCACCCGTGACATTTCGTTGTCCCATTCGGGATGACTGTCTACAAAAGGCGGCAGGGTGACTTTTTCCTGCATATAGGGGGCGATGCCATCGGGGATGCCGTAGTTGAGCATGATCGGTTGTTCAAATACTTTATCCTTATCGAGAAGGGCGTCGAGAGTATCGACGACATCATAGACAGCCACCGTGGCCTTGGCGCTACCATAGCTTCCGGGAATATAGATCGTCGGTCTCAGGATTTGGGACTCAAGTGGTTCGAGGACATAGCTGTTGCGAGTTGTGCGGTTGGCCTCAACATAGGAGCCGCCAAATCTGATTTCGCAGGTGATTACCACGAATTTCAGATCTTCGGTGAGATTCGATACCTCGAAAACAGCCCTCTGCTGACCCCAGCGAAGATTCGGGATGCTCACCTCGCCTATGCGAAGCTCTTCATCTCCGAAAGCCGCCGAGGCAAGAGAAAGCGCCGAGGCGATAATCAAAACAGCTTTTTTTACACGATGCATGTCAAGTCCTCACTGTGTATTGTCACGTTGTCGGGCCGCCAATTGTCCGCAGGCGGCTTCAATATCCCGTCCACGGCTTCTTCTGACAGTCACCGCCGGAACCATTTCAAGGAGTTGTCGGGCAAACCAATCGACCCGCTCATCGCTGGGACGCTCGAAGGCAAGACCCGGAACAGGATTGTAGGCAAGCAAATTCACTTTGCAGTCTATCCCCCGCACGAGACGCCCAAGTTTGCCGACGTCGTCCTTGGAATCGTTGAAGTCTCTGAGGAGGACGTACTCAAAGGTGACGCGGCTGGCGGTGACCTCAGAATAGTAGCGGGTGGCTTCGATGAGACCGTCGAGGCCGAACGTGTCTGCGATCGGCATGATTCGTCGACGTTTCTCCTGAGTGGCGGCATGAAGGGAGACAGCAAGGCGCGGTTTAAGCCCGCTGTCGGCCATCTTCTTTATTTTTGGCGTGACTCCTGAGGTTGAGACGGTGATCCGCTTTGCGCCCATGGCGAGTCCGACTTCATTGACCATGATTTTGACGGCGTCCATGACGGCGTTGTAATTCATGAGCGGCTCCCCCATTCCCATCATGACGACATTTGTGAAAGCGTCGTCACCATGGGTTTCCCGGGCATGGATAAGCTGACCTATGATTTCCCCCACGGTCAAATCGCGTAGAAGTCCCATAGTGCCGGTCGCACAAAACTTACAGCCGACAGCGCATCCGGCCTGCGACGAAATACAGAGAGTCCGGCGGTCGTCATCGGGAATAAGGACGCTTTCCACGGGGTGACCGTCGTGGAGTCGAAAGAGGTACTTTTCAGTTCCGTCTCGTGAAACTGATTTGGTTTGGAGCGTTAGCCCTTCGACCTTGCAGGACTCGTCGAGCTTGGTGCGGAGCTCTTTGCTGAGATCGGTCATGAGATTGAAATCGAACTGGCGGATGTTATAGAGCCATTTGTAGACCTGACGCCCGTGAAATGAGTGGGCGCCGAACTTGGTCAAAAGCCCCTCCATTTGGGGCATCGTGTAGCCGAGTAGGTTTATTTTTTGCATTGACCTTCAAATGTAATGGTTTTGGGGCAATTTTCAAAGCGGCAGATTGCCCTTCCCGATTGTACGCAAATTAGGGTCTCCGGTTCGAATGGATAATGATCAGCGGGTACAACATTCCAATTGACCAGCGCGCCACTCGGCGTCCGCCAAAACCTATCCAACCGCCCCCAAGGGTCGGCGGGATGACGCTCTTGTATCAGAAGGCAGTCAATCGGTTCGGTCTCGTACCAGTGAGTTTCCTTGACTGCCGGGGTATTATCCGCTATTATCAATTCCCACAACGGGGTGTAGCGCAGCCCGGTAGCGCGCTTGCTTTGGGAGCAAGATGTCGGAGGTTCGAATCCTCTCACCCCGATTTTTTTATTTAGTCGAGAGAATCAGACAATTCCCCCCCCCAATCATATGTCGACCATACACAAGATTATTCTCAAAAGAGGCAAAGAGCTTTCGGTACAGCTTGGTCATCCGTGGATATTTTCCGGAGCTATCGATAGTATCGATGGCGCAATACAGGCCGGAGATGTCGTCTCGATATGCAGGGATGATGGCGAAGCGATTGCTACCGGCACTTTTTCCAAGCGCGCCGGTATAGCGGCCCGGATTTTTTCATTCACCCATACCCATATTGACAGCGAGTTTGTGTGCCGACGGATTCGTGACGCCCACGAGAGGCGACTGCAATTAGGCTACGGCCCCGCCACCACGTATACCGGATATCGGGTTGTATTCGGCGAGTCGGACGGTCTTCCGGGAATTATTGTGGATCGCTACGACGACGTCTTTGTTCTCCAACTGGGCCATGTCGGCGCAGAGAAATTGCGCGGCACAATAGTAGACGCCCTCTCTGCCCTCTTTTCGCCAAGGGCGATTATCGAACGTAGTGACCTTCCGTCACGAAAAGAGGACGGCCTCACCGATGTAGTCGGTGTCCTTGCCGGAGCTGATCCCGGAGCAGTCAAATTCAGCGAGGGGGATCTTACTCTGATTGCCTATCCCCTGACTGGCCAAAAAACCGGGTTCTTTTTGGATCAGCGTCTTTTGAGAGCGGCCGTGACACGATATGCCTATCATGCCAGGGTTCTCAATCTCTTTTCCTATTCAGGGGCGTTTGGAATGGCGGCTTTGGCCGGATCAGCGCGTCATGTCACCAATGTCGATTCATCGGAGTCGGCGCTTGCCCTTTCAAAGGAACTTCTTCACGCCAATAACTGCGATGAGTCAGCGACAGATTCTGTCTGTGCCGATGTTTTTCAATGGCTCTCTGCTTGCGGCGACGACCAATACGAAATGGTCATCGTTGACCCTCCTGCCCTTATCAAGCGGCGAAGCGATCTCGACCGGGGGCGCAAGGCATATCATTTTCTCTATCGAGCGGCGATACGACTTGTCCGCGACAATGGTTACGTGGTCGTGTCGAGCTGTTCGATGTTTTTCACCCAAGATGATATGATCAAGACACTCAGGCGAGCCTCGGCGCAAGTGGGGGCGACCGTTGAAATACTGGAATTCGTCAACCAGCCGCCGGACCATCCGGTTCTTTCGTCTTTTCCGGAATCGTGGTATTTGAAATCGGCGATCTGTCGTGTTCTGCGGGGAAGATAGTTCGTCCTCGATGGATTGTTGAAAAACCCTTCAATACTCGCCGCACCCTCACGCATGTCACTCCCGCGAAGGCGGGAGTCCATCTTAACTCTTTGTCGGACAAGACTGGATGTCCCGCTAAAGCGGGGCATGACAGAAATGAGAACTTCACACTAACATCACTTTTCAACAAGCCCTCGAATATGAATGCAAACTAAACATATAGACTCATGACATGAATCAAGACTGTTGTTGTCGTGATTGATATACAATTCCGAATTTCTTGACTTTTGTATATGCGCCATCTTCTAAATCCTTCTATATAATCCTCAGAATATATGAATTGATTCACGCATCTGCCGATGCTGGTAGAAGAGTGCTGTGCTCCGGATGAGTTTTGGAGAGTGTATTCATGGAACGTACCAGACGTGATTTCTTAGGATTGGTCGCTACGGCAGCGGGCATTGGACTGGTTGCAGAGCATGTTGACGCGTCGGT
>JBBTMW010000069.1:0-7585 GCA_038067995.1 Candidatus Zixiibacteriota bacterium | reverse complement strand
CTCCGCCGGTTATTTCTTCGGCTTTGCCATCATTGTTACCGGTGGCGTGATCGTCGCCATCGGAAGAAGGTTCGACCGCCGACAAGAAAAATTGAACGATGCTCCTTCAGTATCGGAAGCTTCCATGCACACGCCGATCGAAGCCGTCTCTCCATCCTCTGAACCAATGGCAAGCGACGTATGAATCTTTGGGTTATCATTCCGGAGTGCATCCTTTTGGTGTGGGCGTTTCTGCTCGCGACGGTGTGGAAAGAGCGTCAGGATCTAGCCGAACCCTCCGGGCTTTTGCGCGCGTGTAGTGGCGCCATGATTGCAGTCATTGCCCTCGGCGTCGCCGGATTTGGCGGAATCAATACACTATTTTTCAACGACACGATGGGTTTGTTCTTCAAGTTCGCCATTCTTGCCATTCTGGTTTTCAGCCTCTTTGTTATGGGGGGAACTCAGACGTGGCGCGGCAAGGACCTCTCGCTTCTCTACCTCGCCACATTTGGATGCATGATTGTCGCCGGGGCAAATGAACTAGCCACCTTGTTTATCGGTCTCAACATTGCAACCCTCTCCCTTTGGACGTTTTACTGGTTGGTGTCATCTGATGAACGTGACCGCGCCGTTGTCCGCAGATGGTTTGCCTTTGCGGTCACGGCTGGTGCGACTTTGGCATTCGGCATGTCGCTGATTTACGGCCTGTCAGCCTCCACGCAGTTGGTGCAGTCAAAAATCAATTTGGCCATCGTTCATCTGACGCGCGAAAATATCGGCGTCATTCTTGCCATCGCCGAGGTTCTGCTGTTGGTTGGCGTTGCAGGCGTCCTTCTGGCTCCGCCTCTTGCCGGAAAACTGTCTGCCGAATCATCAGACCGCATTCATCCGGGAGTCACCGTCTATCGCATCGCTATTATGACGACGCTCGGCATTCTCCTTTTTGCGAAAATATTTGATAACAATCTCTCGGCCTTTCAGGGAACCGAAATGAACCCTAACGACTGGGGGATACTGGCCACGGTCTTCGCCTCGGCGGCGATGATTCTCGGAGCCGTGTTCGCCCTAAAGTCCACCGATCTAATGTCGGTCGTCGTCTGGCTGACTATGTCACAGATAGGGGGGGTATGGCAGGCCTGGATTTGGTTGACCGAAGATGGCATTGTCACGGCGGGCTTTTGTTATGCGGCGCTTCTGATAGCCCTTTTTGCGGTGACCTCGGTTATCGCCATAGTCCGTGGCAGTAGCGCTGATGTTGATGCCGATTCTTTCGCGGGGCTGTGGCACCGCTCTCCTCTTTTGGGGGCGATAGCCATCGCCGGACTAGTCAGCATGGCCGGAATGCCAGCCACGGTTGGCTACAACGCCCGGCTCCTTTGGTTTGAGTCCGGTATAGTCGCTATCGGACGGGAGTCACTCGGCTTATGGGGCTATGTGGCAGTCGCCTCAGGCGCCGTCGGTACACTGGTTTCGCTCGTGGCAATCTTTCCGTGGGTGAAGAGAATAGTTGTGTCCTCCGCACAGGCGTCGCCGGTCGAATGGCGTGGCGCTCAGCGGGTCGTGGCGCTCGTGATGGTGCTCGCGATCGTGCTTCTGGGTCTCTTTGCCTCTCCGCTCTATCAGGCCGTCAGCGGATTGCCGATAGCTTTCGGCTTTCTACAGCGCTGACCCGGTGGCGGGTAGTCATTGACAGCCCATCGACTTTGCTCTATTTTTCCCACCGTTGCAGGACACGTTTAGCAGAAGGATCTATATCAGTCGCCCTATTGATTCATTGCGCCGGTGGTTTATCGCCGGTGTGCTCGTTGTTGTACCGATAATCATCACTTGGCTGGTCCTGAGTTTTCTTTTCAACGCCATCGATGGCATTCTGCAACCGTTGATTCTCAAGCTGAGCGGTCGATCGATTCCCGGACTGGGAATTCTCACCACAATCATAATAATCCTTGTCGTCGGCAGTGTTGCCCGCAATTTTTTTGGCTCCCGGCTCATCAAGCTTGGCGATTCTGTTTTGGCGAAGATGCCATTTATCCGACCTGTCTATTCCTCGGCCAAACAACTCCTCGAGGCGATTGCTCTCCCATCGGCAAATTCGTTCAAAGATGTCGTTATGATCGAGTATCCTCGCAAAGAGGTCTGGGCGATTGGTTTTGTTTCCAATCGAATTCAAGTGGATAGGGGAGATGGTAAATCGGAGATGGTCTCGGTATTTATTCCCTCCACGCCGACCCCCATGTCCGGAATGGTTGTAGTTGTTCCCGAGAGGGATGTTCTTGTTCTTGACATGACGGTGGAAGAAGGTATAAAGTTTGTGGTTTCTGGTGGCGTCGCGTCACCCCGTCAGTTAACCAGTGTGTCACGACTTCGTCCGAGTGGAGTGTAATGTGAAACTTGCAAATTTGCTTATAGAGCGTCGTATCAATCTGAATCTGACGGCCCGGACCAAAGAGGAAGCCGTTTCCGAACTTCTTGACATGCTCAAAGAAGAAGGGATCAAAGCCGACTTTGATGCTGTTCTTGCGTCGGTTCGTCAGCGTGAAGACATCGAAAGCACGGCCTACGGCCGTGGCTTTGCGTTCCCGCATGCCCGTACCGATGCTGTTTCCGAAATGTTCATCTGCATCGGAGTCTCAAAAAACGGGCTGGACGAAAAAACCGCCGATGGCATTCCCATTCATGTCGTCTGTCTTCTTCTCACCCCATCCTCCATTGCGAAGCTCTATCTCCAGACCCTCTCCGGATTTGCCTCTTTTGCGCGAGTGGCGGGGATTCTGGAAAATGTAAAATCGATGAAGGCCAAGCGTGACCTGATCAATCTCATAGCCGACACCGGCGTCACCGTCGACAAGGAACTGATGGTCAAAGACGTCATGCGCTACACTATCGCGACTGTGACCGCTAACGACACCCTCAAAGAGGCCGCCAACCGGATGTTTCGTCATCGCCTCTCGGCCCTGCCAGTCGTGGATGACCACAACCGCCTTGTGGGAGTCATAGATGACCGCGATCTAATCAAAGCCGCCCTCCCGGATTTCAAATCATTGATTTCGAATCTGAATTACAGCATGGATGTCGAACCGTTTGAGGAATTGCTCAAACAGGAAGACAAAATCAAGGTTTCGCAGTTGTATCGAAAAGAGTTTGAAGTCGTATCCCCCGATACTCGCATTGTCGAGGTCGCGGCGATGATGGTCTTCAAAGATATCCGGCGGGTCTTTGTGAACGCCCCCGACGGTACTCTTCTCGGAATGTTGCTCCGTTATGATATTGCTAATATGATAATCAGAGGGTAACTTCCGCGACCGAAACCTATGAGCCACGAACGCCCCCCCTACCAGATCGATCCCTACCTTTGGGTTATTCTTTTTATCACCTTCATTATTTCCATTCCGGGGATGATTGCCGGAATGATGGACTGGCACACGACGCCCATCGCTGGCTCTCTGCTTTTTGGTATGGCGGTATTCGGCGGCGCCTTCATCTTGTCATGGGCCGCAGAGGCGGTGCAGATCGACATCTCGGAATCGCTGGCGATCGCCATTCTGGCTCTACTTGCCGTCCTGCCCGAATACGCCGTTGATTTTGTCTTCACGTGGAACTCCGCTACCGATCCCGAGCAAGCCCACTACGCCGTCGCCAACATGACCGGCGCAAACCGGCTTCTCGTCGGACTCGGCTGGCCGCTTATCCTTCTGATATACGTCATCTTCAGAAAAGAAAAAGAGATCAAGCTCGACGAAACCCAGCGCGTCGAAATCTTTTATCTCGCGATGGCAACCCTCTATTCATTCATCATTCCTCTTAAAGGGAGCCTGACTCTCATAGACACCGTTATCCTCGTGGCGATGTATCTCCTGTATGCCCGCCGCGCATCGCAGATGGAATCGGAAGAGCCTGAGCTTGTCGGACCGGTGAAAATTATCGCCAATCTTAGCACCACCCCGCGCAGAATCATGACCATCGCGTTCTTTGTATATGCCGCGGCGGTCATCTTTTTCGTGGCCGAGCCGTTTGCTCATTCGTTGGTGTCGGTTGGTACACAACTTGGTGTCAGTGAATTCCTATTGGTGCAATGGCTGGCGCCCATTGCCAGCGAAACGCCGGAGTTTATTATCGCCGCAACATGGGCGATGCGCGGCAATGCCGGTTCAGCCCTTAAAGCCCTTATATCGTCCAAAGTAAATCACTGGACCTTGCTTGTCGGAACGATTCCACTCGTCTTTTCAATTGCAAGCGGACATGTCCGCTCATTCCCACTCGATGGCATACAGGTTCACGAGTTGTTTCTCACCGCCGCGCAGTCGATTTTCGCTGTAGCTGTATTGGTCAATCTCAGACTCGGAAAACTCGAATCGATTTTGCTTGTTGTGCTTTTCGCGGCACAACTTATTTTCGAGCATATTCGCATCGAAATAGGCATCGCCTACATAATTCTCGCAATGATTTTCCATATTCGCCATCACCGCGACTTGATCCCTGCGATGAAAATGGGGCTCGGATTCTGGAATAAGAAGCGCTAGTCTGTGTAACTTATTCATTGTCAAGAGAGTAGGGGCGATGCCCCCGCTGTTCGGTGACTGCACATTCTGTGAAATTCCGGCTATTGGCCGTTGACGGATTCTGTTCTCTCTGTATATTCAATGTAATCATGCGGAAAATAATCCGGACATCGGTGCGAACTCTCAGCCATGTTCTCGTGGTTCTGCTATGTATCTCCTTTGGCGTCACCGGCGCAGTTCCCGTTAATCAGATTTTATCTGCTTATGACCAAGTGGCCGCCAAAGAGAAGACCGCCTCTCCCACTTTTTTCATTCAAGCGAATCCTTCTGACGTCGATGCGCAAGGTGACATGACCCCCACTTCAAGGGCCAATGCCGACCAACCGGTCATTACAATTACGATTCAGGCCCAGAGTGAGACATTTAGACTCAGTGACTCCGATCTCACCACCCGGGATGGTGCTCTCTGCCTCAGCAAAGTCTCTCCCGTCACATCCTCTGTATTGCGAACAACCGCGTCATCCATATCCACTTCTCTCGGCCTGCAATTTCGCCTTCTTGGCGAAAAACCCTCCGGCACCAGCTAGGGGCATCGCCCCCTTCTTCTTGACACGTTCACGATTTGAGCGACTAGGGCGTTCAAGACGAGTCCGTGATTTCCGTTGAATAATTCCATTGATACTTATTTACGAAAGGAACAGACAGATGAGTAAAGGTAGCTGGCGATTTATTATCACCGGCATCGCGATTGTCCTGTCGATCTACGCCTTCTGGCCGACATTTCGACTCTGGACAATGAGCGATTCTGACAAGCAGACTCTGCAGACGAATGATCCGGGAGCGCTGATGTCGCTCAAACAAAAAGCCATTCGACCCGGTCTTGATCTTCAAGGCGGCATCCACGTCGTCCTCAGAGTGAAGCTCGAAGAACTTGATGAGGCGTCACGCAAAGACGCCGTCGAGCGCGCCATCCAGGTTATCCGCAATCGTGTCGACGGACTCGGCGTCGCCGAACCCCTTATCCTCAAGCAGGGAGAAGACCGTATCGTGGTCGATCTCCCGGGTTATACCGACGCCGACCGTGCCGAAGAGCTTATCGGCCAGACCGCCCTTCTCGAGTTCAAGTTTCTTGAATCTTATGAGAACGCCAGCCTCATCATGAATCGCATTGATTCGGTGCTCAAGGCCACCGGCAAAGCCGGAACGGTAAAACCGGCGACGACCGAGACCGCAAAAAGTGAATCGGGCGGCTCGGATGTCATGAAAGAACTGATGGGCGACTCGGCTAAAGAAGGCGACGATTTCGCTTTCGATGAAGCCGCGGCCACCACCGATGACAAACCGTTCAGCGGCAAGCTCGAACCCTCCCTCGGCAACAACCGCACCAACACCAACTGGCCCGGTTTTACGGTCAGCAAGCGTGAAAGAGAGCAGATCGATATCTGGCTAGCACTGCCTGAAATTCAGGCGTTAACTCCGGTCGATGTTCAGTGGTGCTGGTCGACCCGCCCGGAAATTCGCCAGAGCCGCGAGGTCTACATGCTCTATCTCGTGAAGCGCAAGGTGCAGTTTGTCGGGCGCTATCTCGAATCAGTCGCCCTTGGCCGTGACAATCTTCAGGGTTTTGCGGTCGACTTCTCTCTCTCCGGCGAAGGGGATGCCCGTTTCGCTCAGCTGACCGGCGCCAATATCGACAAGCCCCTTGCTATCGTTCTTGATGATCGCGTCGAATCAGCCCCTTTTATTACTTCAAAAATTCGGGGACGAGGCCAAATCACGATGGGTTCATCGGCCTCCATGGAAGAGGCGCGCAATCTCGAAATCGTCCTGAAGGCCGGCTCGCTCCCGGCTCCGGTCGAAATTATCGAGAAAAACGTCATCGGTGCGACGCTTGGAACGGACTCCATCAACAAGGGATTCTATTCCTCGATGGCCGGTCTCATTCTCGTACTTCTCTTTATTGGCATCTACTATCGCATCTCCGGATGGATTGCCAATCTCGGCCTTTTATTCAACATCTTCTTCCTCCTGGCGGTGCTGGCCGGCTTTGGCGCCACCCTCACCATGCCCGGTATCGCCGGAATCATTCTCACGATTGGTATTTCGGTTGACGCCAACATTCTGATTTTCGAGCGCATTCGCGAAGAGATGCGCACCGGCAAACCGGTCAGAGCGGCGATTGACGCTGGCTACGACCGTGCCTGGCTGACTATCTGGGATTCGCACGTCACAACCCTTATCACCGCCGGCGCCCTCTTTATTCTCGGCTCCGGGCCGGTCAAGGGATTTGCCGTGACACTCTTCTGGGGTGTGTCGATCTCCCTTTTTACAGCCTATGTTATTACGAAGATGGTCTTCGACCTGCGCAAGCAGTACACCTCGCTGAGCATCTAATTAGAAAGGAAAATCAGCAATGTTTCGCATATTACCTGAAACGAAATTCGACTTCATAGGCGCACGAAAAATTGCGTTTGTGATTTCGAGTATTCTCTCATTACTCGGTATCGTGGCGGCGGTCATGGTCTGGACCGGCAACGCCAACATGGGTATCGATTTCGCCGGAGGCGTGATGGTGAGCGGCTATTTTGAACAGCCTGTCACCATTGACCAGGTCCGCACGACCGTCGGGGCGCAATATCACGACGCCCAGATCAATCAGCTGAAGGGAATCGAAGGGCACCCCAATGCCTTCATAGTCAAAACGAAAAGCCCGCAGGCTGAGAACGAAGCCAAAGACAAGCTGGCCGGACTTAAGCAGTTATTTGCAACCGGTTTTTCCGGCAACAACTTCACCATCCTCTCGGAGCACTCCATCGGCCCGGCGGTCGGTGAATCTCTACGCGGTGACACCCAGAAAGCGGTGGTCCTGTCTCTTCTTGGCATCTTTGTTTACATCTGGTTCCGGTTCGACCGCAGGTCTGGTGTCGCCGCCGCAATTGCGACATTCCACGATGTTCTCGCCGTGCTGGGAATTTTCTGGATTTTTGGGATGGAGTTCGACCTTCTGCTGGTCACCGCCCTCCTGACTGTCGCCGGTTATTCCCTGACCGATACCGTCGTGGTCTATGACCGAATCAGGGAGAATCTCAAGAAGTTTCGTGGCA
>JBBTMW010000068.1:0-14599 GCA_038067995.1 Candidatus Zixiibacteriota bacterium | reverse complement strand
CCCCCTGAAAAAGATACTGCACCAGAAAAGTGAGGTCGACAATATTGGGATTGCCGCCCGTGCTGTTAATATCACCGCAAATCCAGGGCTGAAAATTGGCAAGAGCGGCGGAGGGATCAATCAGTCCTTTGCCAAGCTCTCCCTCAAACCCGGGGTTTATCAGATCAATGTTGATTGAATTGTCCACAAGGGCGTCCCGCACCGAAATCCATGATGCCTTCGGACTTGTTGCGAGGATTAGCGCCGCTTCTCCCGAAACAAGCGGGGTGGCGAAACTTGTGCCATCCCACCACGCAAATGCCGTGTCAAGAAAAGGCGCATAAAGATGTACACCTGGGGCGCAAACATTGATTTTGCCGCCATAATTGGAGAATGGCGCCCGCACTCCATTTGAGTCCACGGCCGCAACGGCAATGACAGAGGAGACTCGCGCCGGAAATCTTTCTACATTGGTCGAGTCGTTCCCCGCCGAAGCCACTACTATCACCTGTCGGGCGCGGGCATACTCAAGTGCGAGTTCGACTGAAAAATGTCTTTCCAATAATACCATGCTCAGGTTAATCACCTGGCAACCATCATCGACCGCCCGGACGATGGCTTCGGCGACGGTAAATCCATCTCCGGAGCCGAGAGTATCGAACACTCTATACGCGGCGATAGTCGCATCTGGGGCAACCAGCTTGACCAGCCCCGCCACAAACGTGCCATGTCCGGCTGATGGCCCAACGCCCGGATCGGATGGATTCGCATCGCCATCAATGAAATCATGCCCCGAAATAGTCATGCCGGTAAAAAGTGGATGCGCGAGATTGATGCCTGCATCGATAATGCCGACCGTCACTCCCAGGCCTGTAGAAATTGTCTGAGCCGAGGCCAAGTTGAGTTGTGTTGAGGTGCGTTGCATCGGAAATGATCCGATGAGATCGACGTCGACAAAGGGTTTGCTCGACTGCACCGGTTCGGGCAGGTCGAAAAGATAGTTGGCGTCGCAGAACTCAACTTCATTTTCGTTCTCAAATTCAACTTCGGTGCCAAGACTTTCTGCATCTTCGCCGCCTTCGATATGCAGAAGAAAACACTTCGTTTGTGGGATATAGCGGAGAATAGTCGTGCCATAATAGGCGTTAATGCTGTCTATATACGCAGAGTCCGCAACCCGAACAACCAGCTCTGATGGCTCATAATCGTCAAGGCCGTCGGCCTGCCCTGTGGAAAACAGGACGCAGGAGATTCCGACAAAAATGAGCGTTGTGCGCAGTATCTGTTTCATAATGAACCTCATCAGTCGGCGGCGCCAAAAATGGAAAATGCCGCCCAGTGGTAAGCCGAGGGGTGCGACACGCGCACCGTCTCAGCGGCGAGGCGGGCCGATTCGGCTACACCCCCACCCTTCAAGTATCGACCATAAAACGTTTTCATCCACAGTGCCGTTGAGGCGTCCGCAACCGGCCAGTGACCGGCGATAACTGTTCGCGCACCCATTTCCAGGAGCGACCGCACCAATCCTTCGGATTCCTCTCCCGGAAGTGAGACCTGCTCTCCCGAGCGGCAGGAAGCAAGCGTCACCACGCCAACCTTTGTTTCTCTCAATCGAAAATCGGTTGCGAACAAAGGACCATCAGCAAGATGCAGAAAAGAATAGAACGGATTGTCCTTTCGCAAAGAGGCATGACCACTGAAATGCCACACTTTTGCCTCACCACTCACCGGCCAATGCTCACGCAGACACGGATCAAAGATAGTTGCATTCGGACCGGCGAGAGTGGCAAGCTCTTGTAATTCATGGCGGACTTCCGGAAGGTCTTCCGATTGTCCCGCAAATATGGCGATGGAATCGCTCTTCACGCGCACCGCCTCCGCTTTGGTGTAGTGGCGAAAACTGGGATTAACCAGTATACAATGTCGAGCTATCAAAGGTTCGCCACCGACTCGGATGGCTGGCCAGGGGAGATTGGATAGACCCCCCTCAGGAATAATCAGGACGTTTTTTGTTCCAGTTGCGATCTTGAGCGGCGACCAAAGCCATTCCCCGATACTATCAAAGAGTAGCTCTTCTTCTCGCGGTGACACAACCGGTCCGAGATGGCGGGAAAGAAGCTCGCTTTCGAGAATAAACCGCCAGCGACGCATAAAACCGGACACGGCGGCCCGGCCATTCGGAAATCGCACCGAGCGAGCCAGGCCTCCCTCATGAACAAAGGCGAGCAGGTCATTGTCGGCAAAATGAAAATGCACGATGGGCATGGTTTTGGAGGCACGCGCCAACGATGATTGAAGTGATTCGATAGACTGCAAGTCGGAAGTTTTGCCACGATCGGCTCTTGCAAACTGGAGGCGAATCCGCTTCTGCAAATTTCGTGCTACTGTCCCGCCACCAGTTTGAAAAGCCGAGCGCTCCCCGCTGGTACTCCCAATGAAGCGCGATAGGGCGGAGACCTCTCTGGCCAGAAGCGAAAGGCTTTCATGGGTCCGTCGGCGGTCGGAATCTGAAATGAACGCTTCGGACGCCGGAGACCAAATTCCCGCGGTCTTGAACCGCTCCGACCATGCCGCGGCGGCGCTGGGATTGGTATCGAGTTCAGCGAGAACTAATTTGTGATGAGCCGACTGTTCCGACGAGACATAGGCGGTTCGCAATTCGACTGGGGGCAACTGGGCGCGAACCGAGTCGAGTCGGTCAGCGGCCATTCGCCAATGCCGCCGGGCCTGCAGACTTTTGCCATTCCGCCAGGCGCGATCACCTGCGAGAGTTTGCCATGCCGCATACAGATGCGGAACAGCGTGAGTGGCGCCATTTGAAGAAAGGCGCGCGAATGGACGCGACAAGTTTGGCGACAACATGAGAAGGTGGATATCACAGACGGCATTCCACAGCGGCAACTGAGCACGCGTGAAGCAGGTCTGCGCTTTTTTCAAAGCGTCAGAGATATCTCTATCTTTAAGCGCGAGTTGTGATTTCAACAACCAGCTCGCTCCAAGGAACCCCTTGTTGTTTTCAGCTGAGAATCCGCGTAGTGACCGGGACAAAGATGCGTTGGCTTCCCGCTCAAGCCCAAGCGCAAATCCAGCCTGAGCACGAAACAGCGCGGCCTTTGCCGATTCATATCGGAGCGACAAGGAGCGAAATATCCGCTCGGATTT
Source organism: Candidatus Zixiibacteriota bacterium (assembly GCA_038067995.1). Taxonomy (GTDB): domain Bacteria; phylum Zixibacteria; class MSB-5A5; order GN15; family FEB-12; genus JBBTMW01. The sequence continues at coordinate 11,458 of JBBTMW010000068.1, read as the reverse complement.
TGTGGCGGACTCACGCGCATCCGCAAACAAATGGAGTCCCAGATAGACTTCAGCCCTATCAAGCTCACACAACGCCGCCATGCGGCGGTTGCCAGCCTGACTGTAGCGATCTTCGCAGTCCTGAAGCATCGTAAGGGCGACATGAAAGTCACCTCGCAACATCATCAGCCACGCCAGGCCATAACGAGCTTCGGTTGCATCGAGATCGTGTCCATGTTTCTGCCAAATTACCTCAGCTGATCGGTATTCCGATTCAGCCTCATCCATCTGAAAGAGCTGGACAAGGGTGTTGGCGCGGTTGTACTGGCAATGAGCAAGTTTGAGTTCGTTGCCGGAAGCTTTGAAGTGATGGCTAGCGTCGCGATACAGCTTTTCCGCGTCGGCGTGTTTGTCCTGGCGATGAAGGATGTTGGCATAGTTTACCTGCGTCATGGCGACATCGTCGGTCATCTTGCGTGATTGAAAAACTTTGAGCGCGATTGCAATACGCCGACGCGATTCTGAGGGGTCATTCAAATACATGTAGACGTCGGCGATAGCGCGATTGAGGCGGGCTTTGAGAATGGCATTGTCACCGGCGAGAGCCATGGCGCGGAGATAGTGGGTGCGCGCCTCGGCATATTTGCCTGAGAAGTGAGACATATTGGCAATCAGACGCGCCGATGCCAGCTCAAGGGTGCGCCCCTGTGAATGCGCCACAACAGAAAAGCGTGCGGCCATCTGCAAGGCTTTCTTGAGCGATTTCTGCGACTCGGTGTTGATCTGACGCGACAACGCCGTTGCCAGCTCGTCGTCAGTGACTGCTGGTGGCTTTTGTCCCGTTGTCAGATACCGGCGCAGTGATTCGCCCGAAAGCGCTGTCACTGTGTTTTTGGACGGTTCCAGACAATCTCCGGTAATACTATTTCAAGATCATTCGATGTGAGAGTAATCTTTTTTGGGGGACGTTGAGACGTCCATTCGTAGTATCCATCGGCGGTGGCGCCAACGACACCCGCAGAATGTGTAACCACAAAACCGGGGCATGGTTCATCCTGTCGGGTCAGTCGGGCGGTCATCAGATATCCTTGTCTTTCCTGCTCGACACGCAAATCAAAGAGGACCCCCTCTGTCTCGAATCGTATTCGTCGCTCACTGACGGAGCCAACGGAACGTACTCCCGCCAAGGCGGGCTGGCTCCAGGAATCGAAGCTGAGAGTGGCGGCGAGTCTTTTGATAGCGGTCGCCAATCTACTGGCTGTCATGATTTCGGCGGCTTTGGTTATCCAGCCGGAAGGGGCAGGGGTGAGAGGTAATTGCCCAGACAGGGGAAATTGTTTGTACATGCCAAAGAACTCATGGCAATCTTCACATTGAGCGATGTGCCGGTCAATGGTCACCGAGGTCGAAATCCCTTTCGCGGCTCGGATCAGGTCTGGTCTTTTGATATGGGCTGTCATAGCTAAGGTTTCCGTTTTTTCCCTTTCTCAGTTCTTGTACCCGACAGAGACGAAAGGGGGGTATTTCGTACATGGCTATATCCGAGGTCCTCTAGAGCCGATTTAAGCCGGGCAAGACATCGCTGGCGGATCGGTCCGAGGCTGTTGAATGAAATCCCAACTTGCTGTGAGACCTCTTCATAGGAGAGCTCCGCTTCGGCAAAGAACAAGGCGTGCAATAGCTTACGGCACCGATCGTCGATTTCGGCCAACCCGTTTTCGAGTACAGATTGTTGCTGAAGCAGTTCCAGTTCGGCATCGGGGGCAGAGCCCGAAGGAATGTTGTCAATCAGCTGGTCATCGTGGTCGGTGCGGTCATCAATTCTGCGAAGGCGGATCGCCTCTCGTTTGGCAGTTGTGACAAGCCAGGCCGACAGACGGGATGCGTCCTGGATGCGGTAGCGATTCTCATACAGTCGAACCCATGTTGTCTGAAAGCAGTCAGCGGCATCGGCCATGCTGAGACCGGAGCGCACTGCGACAGTATTAACAAGGGCCTGGTAGCGCTTGATAAGCTCTTTCCATGCCTTCGCATCTCCCGACAGAATTTCTTGCCAGATTTCGGCGTCGCTTCGCGGCATCAGTGGTAATGTAATCGAAAATCGTGAGGGGAAACAGGTGAATATGGGAAGGGGGCGCTTAAACTATTGACTTTCGATTCTGATGCGAAGACCAGCATTGGGAGTCAACGGATTCTCCCTTGAGAAGATTCGTAAGTGAGATGCTCCAAATCTGAGAGGTGTGTCGATAGCAATTCAACGGCGAAGAGAAGTGGGATGGCAATGACATCTTCGCTCACCTATTCTGATCCCTCACAGCAGTCAGATGCAGTTGGTTCCTGAGAAGTCGGGCTTTTTCGTACTCTTGCGAATTGGTGTCTGGTTCCACGGTTATGTAAGCATTCAGATAGCATATTGCGGAATCGATATCGCCCATTTGTATGAACACGCTGCTCTTGTCCAAATAGACTGGAAAGAGCCAGGGATAGAATACTAGAAGAGAGTCATAATCCAAGAGCGCTTTTGATGGCTCGCCGAGAATCTGGAAGCAATACCCTCTCACCAAATAGTCCCTCATCACATAATATCTATGCGCCTCAGGGTCAACATCCGGTGACCAACCATAGTCTGCGACCAACCAGCCGTGCGGGGCTATTAATTCATCCGTTCTCCATTTTTCCTCTTGGCGAGCTGAAGCAGTATCGCCCCCCAGATTCGTGCGCGTATCTATTGCATCCGTATAGTCATAGTTTACACACATGGCGCGCCGGAACAGTCTGTAGGCTCTGACAGAATCGCCGCCATTCAAAATGGTCGCGGCCTCTCTGGAAAGCCTAACGCACCGGCGGCGACCAACCCAGGTGCTGTTATCGTATCCCTCGTTGCTGTCATTTACTTCTATTGACGAACCTGAATACCCGCTCGAAAGATATACGTGTGCCCGTGCATAGACCTTCGCTGAGTCCCCTTCAACACTAAAGTATATATTTCCGATATGCATCCAACTGATCATTGAAAGAGGATTGCCAAAGCGAAACGTTGCAACTGTATTTCCTCCCGTAATATCCGCGACTACCGGATCGGAGGAAATTGCCTCACGCGCGAACTTGCATGCATCGGAGCCACCAAGCAAAATTTGCGAGAGAACAATTGCCGCGATGACCACTGAACAGAAAGATAATACGCTCGTTTTTCCAGGTAGTTTGAACGAGCGCGGGGGAGGCGGAACCCATTGATTGGCTAAATTCACCTTCGGGTCCTCCGATTTGGAGCATATGACGTATGTCTTTGTGATTTGGTCATGCCAGGTTTGCCTGCGCTCATCCCAAATGGAACGAAAAAACCCGTAGTAGAGCGGCAGTGCCGACAAAACGTGTGCAAAATACCTGGCAGTGTTCTGTGCCAAGGACGGATGTCGCCCGGTTTCTGAGACTACTCTAATTCCCAGCAGGCGTTGTCCCAACGTGGCTCCAAATCGATAATGGGAGCCAATGTCATATACCATACTTCCCACAGCGGCGATGAGTAACCCGCCTTTGCCAAAGTTGAGGATAAGCGCCACTGCGGCAATACCCACGATTAACTGATCTACAGTCACCGCGGCAAAGCGACGCCAAAAGCCAGCATATGTTATTTGTGGGCTTATTCCCATTCAGGTTTCCACAATGTTGGCAGCTCCATTGTATACTTTAATGGCCACAGCATGCTCAATAATCCTCAAGGACGCCATCGTTTTTATACTCTCAATCTTGCCGATCATTTCTCCCTGCAGTATGCTACGAGTCACTATGAGCATTGAAATTCCATCAGCAGGCCGAGCGACGTGGGAGGATCTCGGAAACGAGATTCGCATCACTATTCCGACCCGACGAAAAATATTCTCCATCATCTTCTCGTGCGTTTGGTTGGTGGGGTGGGTTGTGGGGGAAACGCTTGCTTCACAGGCGCTTTTTCAATCACAGAATGTCGACGCAAACAAATCATTTCTCGTTTTCTGGCTGATTGGCTGGACGGTCGGAGGACTTCTTGCTATTGGAGGCTTGTTCTGGCTACTTGCTGGAAAAGAGATTGTGACATTGTCCACGCAATTTGTTACAATTCGATGGGATGTTTTCGGGGTTGGATATCAGCGACAGTTCGACATGACTAAGGTACAAAACATCCGTGTAGCAACTGTCCAAATTCGACCGACAATATTTGAACTGTTTTCAACAAACGCCCCAACGGCGCCGCGCACATTGGCATTCGATTATGGGATGAAAACAGTCCGGTTTGCTGGCGACATAGATGAAGCGGAAGCATCTCACCTTTTGGAGAAACTAAAGCGTCGATTCCGGCTTTCGTAGCGCTCCCATTCGAGAATCCCTCCTCTCTTTTGTTGACTAATAGCTCTATCCGGCGCTTGATTGCACCTGTCAGAATCACTCTCGGGCGATAGGCACATGAGAGCCATCAGCCCCAATGGATTGCGACCACCACTCGTCTGTGGACCTTCAAGGGAAACTGACGGAGAACAAATCTAAAGAGTGACAGCATAATGTTGTGCTACACAATCGGTTATGCGTTTTCGTAGATCGGTTATTCCCGCTACTCTTGATTAAGATACAGACCCAATACGGCCGATAATTGTATCAATAAGACCGGCACAACAATTAAAGTGGTTCAAAGATGCCTATGGGGCTGTACGGCCCACTGGTGAGAGAACTCTGTTTGTGCAAAACACCGTGAAATAATCAGAATGGATACTGTGTCTCAAACAGTCATGGTCCCTGAACAGATCGAAGTACCCCAGAAGCGCACCCAGTCGATAGCGCACAAGGTCATCGTCTGGATTCTCTATCTGGCGTCGTTTGGGGCGCTGGCTTGGTTTTTTTACGATGGCTATTCGTTCTATACGACTCCTCTGGCTGAGCGTGTCCATCATCCCGATTACCGGTCTCTGCGTTCAGCGAGTAATCAGGGATTGATTTTCGGCTATGTCGGAGCCGGGATGATGATACTCATGTTGATCTACTCAATTGGCAAACGAACAGCGTTTTTTGGTCGCACCATTCATATCAGCCGGTTGCTAGACATCCACATCTTTCTTGGTATTGTGGGGCCGCTGTTCATAGTTCTTCACACCGCATTCAAAATACAGGGGTTGGTGGCGGTGGCGTTTTGGTCGATGGCGGCGGTCGCGGTCAGCGGCTTTTTTGGGCGCTATGTCTACCGCCAGATTCCCCGAAATATCAGGGGAATGGAGCTTTCGCTCAAAGAAATTCAGGATATGCAGAATAGTCTTTCTCAGGAACTCCGTGTACGATTTCACCTCGACGAAGCCTCTGTATCGAAGCTGAATAGCATCAGCGAGCATTTTGTCACACGGGAGGCCGGCGGGCTATTGCGAACGGTGCTTAATATTATAAAAGAAGACCTTTTCGCGCCGTGGACAAAACACCGATTTCGAGATGAGGTGAAACATTCGCTGGTTCTTGCTCCGAAAGAGCTTCACGACTTGGTCGATTTGTCCTTCTCGCGCATTCGTCTCGATCGACGCCGTAGGTTCATGACACAGATGCAGTCTCTGCTTCATATGTGGCATGTTGTGCATAAACCATTTGCGATTATTATGTACCTCATCATGTTCGTGCATATAGGCGTAGCCTTTTGGACTGGGTATGGATGGATTCATTGATGCGGGTTGTGACTTTTGTTGTCATTGCGCTCCTGGTAATGCCATGTGCCACAATGGCCCAATTGTCTCCGGGTGACCTGAGTAAGGCGCACGCCACCCTTGAAGGGCTGGATAATTGCAAGTCCTGTCACGAAAAGGATCGGCGCCTTGGTACAGAACTGTGCCTTGCGTGTCATATATCGATTCAGGATCAGCGAAGCAAAGCGCGAGGCCTTCACAGTCGGCCGGAATATCGTGAGTGTCAATTGTGTCACGTCGAGCATCAGGGAAAAGAGACTAATCTGATTTACTGGAAAAATGGTATGAAGAATTTTGATCACGCCACCACCGGATATCTGCTCGATGGAAAACATATGAGTCTCGATTGTGACAAATGCCATAACACCGCTATGATAAAACAGCGAAATGTTGCTGACAAAACGGTGAATAGTAACAAGACCTTTCTTGGTCTCGACACGGCATGCGCCAGTTGTCATTTCGATGAACATCGCACGCAACTTGGCAACACCTGCGTGACTTGCCACACGACCGCGGGATGGAAGCCTGCCGCGAAATTCGACCACAGTGCTTCGACATTTGGACTTGTCGGGAAGCACCAGCAGGTCGAGTGCGTGAAATGCCATAAAATGGTAGCCGCCACCGGCGTTCCGATGGGAGTCGATACCTCGTATCAGCAGTTCAAGAACATTCAGCATAGCGCTTGTTCCAACTGCCACGCCGATGTTCACAAAGGGACGCTGGGAGCGAACTGTGAATCGTGCCATTCGCCGAACGGCTGGCACAACATCAGTGGAAACAAATTTGACCACAGCAAGACCCGCTATCCCCTCGGCGGAAAACATGCTCTCGTGGAATGTGGCAAGTGCCACATTCCACGAGAGAAAAAGATAGCCCTCAAATTCGCCTATTGTACTAATTGCCACGCCGACTTCCACAAAGCCGCCTTTGCCCAGCGAGCGCAAAAGGGAGCGTGCGAAGAATGCCACACCGTTAAAGGATTCTCCCCTACCAATTTTACAGTGGCCCAACATGAAAAAACAGATTACCCTCTTCGAGGCGCCCATCTTGCCATCCCCTGTGTCGCCTGCCATATCGGAGCAGACGCAAGTGGTGCGCGGGTATCGAGGTTTGTGTTCAAACAAATGACCTGTGCAAACTGTCACAGGGATCCGCACAACGGCCAAGTAAAAAAACTGGTAGACAAGAGCGGATGCGAAGCCTGCCATGCGGTTGAAAACTGGGGGAAAGTATCGTTTGACCACAATCAAACAAAGTTCCCCCTTGAAGGGAAGCACGGCTCGACGCAATGCATCAAGTGTCACGCCGCACCGGCGGCCAATGGCGCGCCGCCAAAGCTCACTATGGTTGGGGCAAAGTCACAATGCGGTGATTGCCACAAGGATATTCATCGGGGACAATTCGCCTCCGCGAAAAAAGTCACCGACTGCAAATCATGCCATTCACCGCGCGACTGGCATGTCACGACTTTCGATCACGACAAAGCAAGTAAGTTTCATCTGGAGGGGAAGCACAAAACGGTGGCGTGCGTCAAATGCCACTTGCCGACAACCTCTAAAGATGGAACATGGGTGAAATACAAGCCGCTTGAGACAACATGTGTCTCGTGTCATGGGAAAGATATCAAGTCCGAAAGGGTTGTGCCATGGTAAGAAAAGTATACTTATTCATTTTGCCGATACTCGTTCTGGTCGGAGGGATCATTCTGAGTCAGTCCGGCAGTCAGAATCCACACGGCCAGCTCAAGTGGGATTGTCAGGATTGCCACACGGCCGACTCCTGGTCAAAAATTGCAGATACTCCGAAATTCGATCATCGCGAGACCGGCTTTTCGCTGGTTGGCGCCCATGCCACTGTGAAATGTATTGGTTGTCATAAGGAGCTGACATTCGCGCACGTGGCCACTGAGTGCAGTGATTGCCACACCGACCATCATATGGGGCAGTTGGGGACACAATGCCAGACATGCCACACCCCTCGCGACTGGAAAAACCGTCGCGACATGCTATCGATTCATTTGCAAAGAGGATTTCCGCTCATAGGGGCTCATGCCACGGCAGAGTGCGAAATGTGCCACACCGGCGCCTCCCAACAGCAGTTCGCCGGAACCTCGACCAACTGCTTCGATTGCCACAGCGCCGAGTTTTCAGCGGCTACTGATCCGAATCACGCCCAGAATAATTTCGATCGCGACTGTACCAAGTGCCACTCTTCCGGCACATGGCGTCCGGCAAAATTCGATCACGCATCGACCGGATTTATGCTCACCGGAAGGCACTCCGGAGTTTCGTGCATTGCCTGTCACAAGACAGGATACGCCGGTACTTCAAGCACCTGTGACGCCTGTCATGACGCCGACTTTCTACAGAGCACGAATCCAAAGCATACCCTGGCAAATTTTGATAAGCAATGCGAGGTATGCCACACCACTAATGGATGGGCGCCTGCGAAGTTCGACCATGCCTCGACCGGCTATGCCCTCACCGGACGACATGTGAGCGCGCTCTGCTCACAATGTCATGCCACAGCTTTTGCGGGTACCGCTACCGATTGTTATACTTGCCACCGCACGAACTTCGAGCAGACCACCGTTCCCAACCATGTGACTCAAGGGATTCAGCACGATTGCACCCAGTGCCACTCGACCAATGGCTGGACCCCCTCGACATTTAATCACGCCGCGACGGCCTTCCCTTTGACCGGCCGTCATCAAACCGCGACGTGTATCGCCTGTCATCCGACGACCTACGCCGGGACAACAACCGACTGCTATACTTGCCACCGAACCGACTTTGAGCAGACCACCACTCCTAACCACGTTACGCAGGGCATTCAACACGATTGCACCCAGTGCCACTCGACCAACGGCTGGACGCCTTCGACGTTTAATCACGCAACGACAGTTTTTCCTCTTACAGGAAGGCATCAAACGGTGACATGCCTCTCGTGCCATCCGACCAGCTATGCCGGAACCGCAACTGACTGTTACTCGTGTCACCGCCCCGCGTTTGAGTTGACTACGAATCCAAATCACGTCCAGCTGGGATTCAGTCACGATTGCCTCACATGCCATTCGACCAATGGATGGATTCCATCGACATTTAACCACAGCACGACGGCCTTCCCGCTGACCGGGAGCCATACGACAACCCCTTGCCTGTCGTGTCATGCCAACGGCTACACCGGGACACCGACCACCTGTGTTTCCTGCCATTTGACAAAGTACAATGCCACCACCGACCCGAACCATATCGGCGCGGGGTTCTCGACAGACTGCAAGGCCTGTCATAGCACCACGGCCTGGACTCCGTCGACATGGAATCATGACACTCAGAATTTCCCAATCTATTCGGGGCCGCACGCTGGTCAATGGAGTACATGCGCCACATGTCACACGAACACTTCGTCGTATGCAGACTTCACCTGTTTCACCTGTCACAAACACGATAAGTTAGAAACTGATAATGCCCACCAGCAGGTCAACGGCTATGCCTACACCAGCTCCGCCTGTTACGACTGCCACCCGAGAGGAAGACCCTGATGAAACGTTTCACATTATTCATAGTCGTTATGGCTTTGCTCGTTGCGACGACGGTATATGCCGGCAAATTGTCAGTGAATTACCTGTCGACCGAGCATGTCTATATCAGTGGCGGCGCGGCGGATGGACTCATTGCCGGATCAAAACTGAAAGTGATGCGGGGCAAAACTGTCGTAGCCGAACTCGAGGTGGTCTTTTCGGCGCAACATTCTGCCTCTTGTCGTATTCTAACAAGTAATGGTACAATTGAATCCGGGGATGCGGTTGTTGTGGTCGCAGAAGCAAAGAAACCCGCTCCTGTTCACGTCGAGCAAAAAAAGGCTGAGAAGTCAGTTATTGCTCCGGTCACTCCCATCAAACCGTCACCACCAGCGATGGAACCAAAACGTAGCGTTCCTGGGACATCAATTGATGGGAGCGTGGCCTTTATGTATTCTATTTGGAACGATGCCAGTGCGGCCAATCTTGATTATTCCCAGTCGGCAGTGCGTATGTCCCTCAATACCCGGCGACTTTTCGGCACTGAGCTTGCTTTTCATTTCCGGGGTCGAACGCGCAACGACTGGCGTCGCAATTCATTCGGATCAACCACGACCCCCAACGACTGGAAGAACCAGATATGGGAGTTCTCGTTCAGCTATGAGGATCCATCGTCGCCAGTGAAATTCTACGGCGGACGGATTTTGCCCCAGCGGGTTAGTCGCATCGGTTATTTCGACGGCCTTCTCACCGAGGTGCGAATGAGCGAATCGTTTCGCGCCGGTCTGTTTGGCGGAGTTCGCCCTGACCTTTTATATGCCGAGAATCCGCAATCCCTCAGCATTGGGGGCGGATATGTGGCCTTGGTCACGCGTGCTGGCGATTCACTCGTTGTCGAACAGAGCATCGCCGGAGTCGGCGAGTATCATAACTCAGTTACCAGCCGCGAATCTATTGCGTTGTCGGGACGATTGCAAATGGGGAATCGATGGGGCATTAACGAGAGTATGGAGTTTGATATCAACCGAAGCTGGAGAGAAGTCCGGGTTGGTAGTTCCCTGGCCCTTTCGAGTGTCTATGTGTCAGGTTGGATGCGTCTCAATCGTTCGGCGCGAGTGACAGCTACATACGACAATCGCACCAATTTTCGCACACTTCAGAATCGTTCGATAGCCGATAGCGTCTTTGATGATCATCTCTACCAAGGGGCGCGACTGATGGTCGAATCGTCGATTCCGTGGCACTGCAGATTGTCCGGCTCGGTAGGGATGCGCAAACGCCCGGATCGCGACCAGCCGACATGGTCGTGGATGGGGATGTTCCGCGCCAATAAATTATTTATCGACGGGCTGAGCTTTTCTTCGCAAGCAACTGCCTACAACGGCTCGCTCGAGAGCGGCAGTATGTTCTCCACGAGTCTGAACAAATCCATCGGGATGGCATCCTCGGTTGGAGTCACATATGGTGGTTACAGCTATGCGACCGAGGCTGTGCAAACCCGTCCGCGAAACAACTGGGTGGAACTGACGGCCCAAACCGATATCGCGCGTCATTGGTTTCTAGCGGGATGGTTGCAGAATGATTTTGGCGATGATATGGACGGCCTCCGAACCCAGCTGGAAATCGGGTATCGCTTTTAGCGACATTGCCGACAAACTCGTATAACCCATATGGAGCAATATCTCGTCTGGCTCATCGCTATTGTCGTCTCCCTTATAGTATTCGTGCCATACACGGTGCGATACATGAAGGGGAAGCAATCAATGGAGAAGCGCCGGAGCGAGGCTGAGTCACTCGGCTTAGATAAACCGAAGGCGCAATTCCCTATGGTAGATCGCACCCTTTGCATTGGTTGCGGCGCCTGTGTGTCGGCCTGTCCGGAAGGAGATGTGCTCGGTGTCGTCTTTGGGGCGGCTGTCATCATCAATGGAGAGCGATGTGTCGGTCATGGCTATTGCGAAGTTGCCTGCCCGGTTGGAGCGCTGAAAGTCGGATTGGGGGATGTCACCTCCCGTCCCGATATACCTATTCTTTCGCCCGTCAATGAGACATCGGTGCCAAACCTCTTTATTGCCGGTGAGCTGAGCGGGCTGTCCCTCATCAAGAATGCAATCTCGCAAGGGCGGATGGTTGTCAGCGAAATTGCGAATAGATCCAAGCCCCTCATAGAGACTGGCACGCTTGATGTTGTCATCGTTGGCGCAGGGCCGGCCGGTCTCGCCGCGGCCCTAACAGCCGTCGAAAAATAATTGAACTATATTGTCAT
>JBBTMW010000067.1:0-5509 GCA_038067995.1 Candidatus Zixiibacteriota bacterium | reverse complement strand
ATTTTTCGTCAACCCTCTCGGTATCCAGGGGGATTTGCGAATGAACGAAGGAGGGGGTGAAGATGAGTCGTTTGACGCAGTGTGGCAATCCAAAGGGAAAATCACTACCACCGGCTATCAGGTAGAGATTGCTCTCCCTTTCAAATCACTCCGATTTCCCAACAAGGACGAACAGGTATGGAAGGTCAACTTCTGGCGCGATCGCCAGCGCGAGACCCGATACCAAATCGCATGGGCCGCTCAGGACAGAAATAACTTCTGCTTTATGTGTCAATGGGGGACGCTCACCGGAATCAATGGAATAAAACCGGGAAGAAATCTGGAGTTTTTCCCGACCGTTGTGACATACAGCTCAGGCGAATGGTCTGCCATGAAAGACAGCACGCGATTACCCGATGACACCTGGAAGTTTGGGCGGCATCTCGAAAGGACAGATATCGATCCCGATGCCGAGTTATCCTTTAATGCTCGGTATGCCGTATCTTCAAACATTACTGCCGAAGTCGCCGTCAATCCCGATTTCAGCCAGGTTGAATCCGATGCCCTGCAAATCACATCGAATGATCCCTTCAATATTTTCCTTAGTGAGCGTCGTCCGTTCTTTCAGGAAGGAAGCGAATTATTTACGAGTATGCCTGTCCTTGTCATGTACACCCGCCAGATTACAGACCCTTCTTTTGCGGGAAAAGTGTCCGGCAAGTTCGGGAAAACGGCGTTTACTGTATTGAGTGCGGCTGACGACCACAGCGCCTCGGTGCTTCCGGGGCCGAGGCGAAGTCGTATCATTGCCACTAACAAGGCGTACACGAACATGGCGAGATTCAAGCACACTCTTGGCGAACGTTCCCACATTGGCGGGATAGTTGCCGATCGGCGATATGACGGCGGCGGGAGCGGAACCACCTATGGGGTTGATTCGCGAATTAGTTTCCTGAAATACCAAACACTGAGATTTGCGGCGTTTGGAAGTCATACTAACGAGAAAAATGATACCCTCTTGACATCAGCGGTGAGCGGCTTTGAAAATATCAATGATTCAACGTTTGATAATGGCAGCCATACCTATGGTCTTGATGGCGAAAGCTACAATGGCCGTATAGTGGATGCCAGTCTGAACCACAGTTCACGCCATCTCGACGCCAGTCTTTACTATCGCGATGTGACACCGACTTTTCGAACTGAAAGCGGTTTTTTGCGGCGAAATGACAATCAACAGGCCTCGATCTGGGCTGGGTGGAATATTCGTCCCCAGAATAGTTTCGTGGTTTATATGCAACCGCAATTCCAGTATTTCCGTAACTGGTCGCATGCTGGCTCGTTCATAGATGCGGGGTGGGATCCGCAATTGTATGTGGAATTTGGCGGCCAAACAACGCTGTACACGGATATGTATATCGGTAAGGAAAAATTCCGTGACAGCACGTTCAATGGAATCTTGCGCAGTTACATCGAGGTCAATACTCGTCCAGCGGAATGGTTTGGAGCGTCGGTATCGTTTAACCGCGGCGACTATGTCCAGCGACGCGTTGTAAATGCGCCAGTGCTGGCAAAAGGGCATGATTTCGGAATTGGATTCAACTTAAAACTTACGCGACAGCTGAGTTTCAGTCCCGATTATAATTATTCGAAGCGAATCGATATCAATACTTCTGAACGATTGTACTCGGAGTACGTCATCAATGCCCGGAGCGACTATCAATTTACACGGGAATGGTTCTTGCGACTGGTCTTGCGCTATGGCAGTGGATCACGGGACGTCTCGATTGAGCCGTTGTTGAGCTACAAGATGAATCCTTACACAGTGTTTTACCTCGGTGCGGCACACCGGAGGGTCGACATTGATTTGGGAACAGACTATTCGCCGTCGAGTTATTACCTGTTCGCCAAATTCCAGTATCTGTTCAAAGTGTAGAAATAGTCAGTCCCCCTTCATCTAACGGGTGGATGATGCCACGAAGAGCATTGTCCGCCCGTTGTTGTTTTGCGAATTATTCAGTGGGTTTTCTTGGGACAACCATCACCGATTTTTCCTTTTCGACAGAAACGAGTCCGGGCTTGGCTTTGCGAGGCTTGCGGATATGTCGTCGTTCGGCATAGCAGACAGGCACGAGTGTATCGTTGCGGGCTTTGCTGAACCAGGCCGCCACCGCGGCGGTCTCCTCGATTTCACGACGCGAGGGCTGGAACTGCTTGTTGGGAAATTTCATGACAACATGAGAACCGGGGCACTGCTGGGTGTGGAACCACAATTCGAAGGGTTTGGCGAATTCAAACGTCGTGCGGTCATTGTCAGAGCCATCCCGGCCGACAAAAATGGTGACTCCGGTCGACAACTGGTATGGTTTGTATGGGAGTCGCTCCTGAGGGAGGGAGCGGGGTGCATCGCGGGGAAGTAGCGACAATATCTCCTCGGCAAATTGTTCACTCGCCGAGGCATAGTCTTTTTCGAGAGATGCGGAGATTGTCTTCAACCGGGCCAACTCGTCGAGGCTGACCTCGTGGCGACGTTCAAGGATTTCCAGCCCCTCGCGTCCCTTGCGATGCCTCTGGTAGTACGATTCGACATTGTCGTTGGGTGAGAGAGCCGAATCGAGCGGGATGGCAATAACATCCTGCGAATCGTGAAATACATTTTCGACTTTAAGCTCTTTCATCCCCCGCCGGATTTTATCAAAGTTGATTTTGAGAAGGTCGCCGTACTGGCGGTACATTTCGAAATCGCGGGCATTGGAGATATCGGCCTCAAGTTTGATTATGCGCCCCGCTAACCGTTTGGCGGCGCGGTGCACGGCATCGACCATTTCCCGTTTGTCGTCGCGAACTTCGGAGGCGATTTGCTTTCTTTGAGTTGATTCGAGCACGGCCAGCGAAAATGTCTTGAACTTTTCCGGTTCCTGAGTGACTGACGATAAGCGAAAAGGATAGACTTCCGCAGGACCATCGATGGCGTAGAGCAGGCCTTTCTCGGGTTGCGCAAAGAACGACTCTACCTGTGTTATCGCCTCACAGATTGCGTGGCAATGGTCGACTGTCACATTTTCAAGACTGGAGTCGGTCAATCGAGCGCGATGGATAATCTCTCGCGTCAGAGTGCGATTAAATCCGAGAATGGTCTTTTCAAGGGCAAAGGCAAGGCTGGCATCGGTGAAAGATGAGACGTGGTCCAGAAGAGTCTCCGCCGAGAGCAATAGTGGATTCAACTTATCGGGGAGGGCGGGAGGAGCATACAGCGCCCCTTCAGTGTATTCGCGGTTGCGAAGGGTGGCAAGAATCTGGCCGTTTTCATTCAAGAACCAAATGTTTCCGTTTGGTCCGATAGCCTCAAAGACAAGATGACGAACAGTTGCGTCGCTAGTTATCGTCACTCGGAAGAGCCGGTCGAAGGCGATCTGTTCTATCCCTGTGATTGTGCCGGCGGTAAGGCCGAAAATCGGCCAGGGTTTTTCAGTGGTATCGATTGTCAGTTTCGACGACGGCACTACGATTGTGCCGCTTCCTGACGGACCGAAAAGGAATCCGAGCGTATTCTGGCTTCGGTCTACTTTTACGACAAACAAGGCCGTACGCGCCTTTTTGAAAAACTGGGTGGCCACAAGTGTACCCCCCACCAGTTCTCGGCGAGCTTCGGCAACGAGGGACATGACATGAAAGGCGGTCTGCATCCGTGTAATATAGCTCACAAAGGTATCTCCCTCCAAGCGTACTGTTGAAGACGATATATTTGCGACCATCTTTACTTTGTCATTCCCGCGCCCTTTGTCATTCCCGCGCAGGCGGGAATCCAGTCTTTACTCTTTTGCAGTCTTGGTAGCTGACCAGAGTGAGACTGATGAAAAAGTTGCCAGGATTCAAAATCAGCAAAGTGTGTTTCGGAACGTCGCATCGAGCGCAGACGAGATGCATTTTCTTTCAATCACTTGGCAGAGACGACATTGAATTCGTCTCTCGACTCCGCTCGAGACGACAGATTATCATAGGTTTTTCAACAAGCCCGAGTGGTGGGTTCTTTTGTTAGTGAATGCCAAGGGGCAGACGGGACGTCTGCCGCCCACGGAGTCAACGCTAGTATCTCCCCCCAAGCGCTCCACTTGACTTGGCCGGGATTAGTTATAAATTCTGACGACTTTCCTGCTGTGAGAGCCTCCATATGCTTGAAGCTAATGACTACATCAAGATTTTGATTTCACTCCTTGCGATCATTGATCCGCCGGGGGCGATTCCGATGTTTACGACTCTGACCAACGGACTTACTGACCGGGAACGTCGGCGGGTGGCGCTCTATTCGTCCATCGCGGTGGGAATAGTGCTTATTGTTTCGTGCCTGATTGGAAGGCAGATACTGCAGTTGTTCGGCATCAGCATCGCGTCATTTCGCATCGGCGGTGGAATTCTACTTCTGCTGATGGGAATCGCGATGATGCATGCCCGCCAAAGTGGGACACGCCACACCCCGGAAGAGGATCGCGAGGCCGAGGAGAAAGAGCATGTCGCGATTGTCCCGCTGGCCATTCCTCTCCTTGCCGGGCCAGGGGCCATCAGCACGATGATAATCTATTCACAGGAAGCGCAGGGGTTGTTTGACTGGGGCTTTCTTATGGGAAGCTCTGTCGTGGCGGCTCTTGCGATCTGGATAACATTTTTGCTCGCGATTCCGATAGCCAAGTGGCTTGGCACAACCGGGATCAATGTCGCCAAGCGAATCATGGGCTTGATTCTCACGGCAGTTGCGGTTGAATTCATCGCCAAAGGGCTTTTGGAGTTGTTTCCCGGGCTGGCGCATTAAGATTTCGTAGCCAGTCATTGTTTGGAATGGCATCTCGACTCCGTTCGATGCGACACGCCCTCTCACTTTGAGCTGAATCGCATGTCGCCATCGATTCATTGTTTCTCCAGTCATATGCGGAGCGATTTTGTCGCTATTTATATTCTGATGCACCCACAATCAACAATGGGTGGAACTTTCATCTTGACACACGCGTTTAACTACTGAGACATCGTGAGGGAGGATAGATGTCGGTTGTTGCTGTCTCTTGTGTTGAGTCGGCGGAGTACGGATGCTTCGCCGACGTTTTTATTGATTCAAATCAAGACAAGACAGGGATGCTCAGATTTCTTCAAACGGTCAGCACAAATGTCTTGCGAAACTTGCGATTTGGCTATATTGTATAAGCAGTGGAACCAGCCAACTGCAGGAATGGTTCTCACCAAACGTCAACGCATAACATAGTTGCGCTAAGGCGGAGAATGTCGCTCCGCCTTTATTATTTCTAGGATGTTCCAATGTCACGGGGCAGACGGGACGTCTGCCGCCCACAAGATTGTCGGGTTTCTCACTCCGCCTGTGGCGTCGTTCGGAACGCCGACCTACGAAGAAGAATTGCGCCTTTAGTTTGCACAAACTGCTCAGTGCGGGCGGATCATCTCTTCAGGGCGCACCAATTCATCAAATTTCTCAGCTGTCAATATTCCCAGTTTCACTGCCGCCTCTTTAAGAGTGGAGTTGTCGGCA
>JBBTMW010000066.1:352-12919 GCA_038067995.1 Candidatus Zixiibacteriota bacterium | reverse complement strand
CTTTTCGTGGCATGAAGGGGATTTCCTTTTCCACGAAGGAGCACAGCCAAAGCACGCCCCCTTCTACATCGAACTTCCAACCATGTCGGTCATCATGGAAGGGACACGGCGTATTGATGAATGGCTGGTGATTCAAAAGGTTCTTCCGCCTGATGACGTCCTACTGGCGGTTGCCAAGAATCCGAAACGCAGCCCCGAGGAGGAAATTGTTCTCACCCTCGAAGAGTTTCGATTGCTTTCTCTTATCAACGGCGAACGCACCCTTCCCGACCTGATGCTGGTATCGCCGGTGGGAGAGTTTGTCACCTGCCGCGCCTTGTACAAGCTGGTTGTCTCAAATCTCGTCGAAGTGGCGGGAAGGCGTGATGTGACGGCAGAGGCGCAGGTCGATGAGGAAGAAGCCTTTCTTCGGATTGTATTTGGCCTCTACAACAATTGCTTCTTTCGTCTGCGCGAAGTCACCGAGCGACTCCTGGGCGAAAACACGCGGTACACATCGTTTGTCGCTCAATATCGAAGCGGTCTGACGGCGTTCTTTCCCGGAGGCGAGCCCGGCTCGCAGTTGGCGCCGTCGTTCGACAAGTTCGCCGCCGCCGTGAAGGCGATACCGCCTCAGCTTCGCTACTATCGACTGATGTCGTCCCTTGAGTCCATGTTGTCGGAGCAGTTGGAGTATGTCTTCCAGCTTGTCGGAGTGGGTGCGTATCGCGACGCCGTCGTGGCGGTAAAAAAGGAAATCGCCGAGCCGCTGTCGACTCAGCGTGACCTGGTAAAACGGTTTGGGGTCGAAGACAGCCTCTACAAAGTTATCAAGAAATCTGATCGTGTAATTAAAATGGCAAGAGGGTAAGACTATGAAACGGGTAAGCATATTCGGAGTCGTTCTCAGTATCTTTGGAGTCTCTTCCGCCCATGCGGCGAATTTTGCCGCTATTATCACCCCTCCGGGGTTTATGAGCATCATTGTGGCCGCCGTGGCAGTGGCCTCGACGTTGGGATGCTGGAAGGTATTCTCGCTGGTCAAAGGGGGATTTCTCGGCAAGAGCTGGCTTATGTTCACCGGCGCCTGCGCGCTCTTTGGTCTCAGCCAGCTATTACATTTTTTCGCCGTTCTGGAGCTTTTTAGCTTGCCGTCGTTCATCGTTCCGCTTCTGCTTGCAGGGAGCGCCGGCCTGATTTTCTATGGCGTCATGGAGACCCGTAAAACCCTCGGTTGAGGGACAATGATGTTGACATAAGTCTTTGTAATATCTATAATTGCGCGACAGGTGAAAATCGAGATTTAGTAACTGATTGAAAGATAACTAAGTTAACAAGATTGATATATGCCTCAGCTGTTTGAAATAGATGACCGCATCGAAAAGTGCCAGCGACTTCTGGATGGTGACCCCAACTCCCAGATTTTTGCGGCGCTAGCTGAGGCCTATCGAAAGCGCGGAGATCTGGACAAAGCA
This sequence comes from Candidatus Zixiibacteriota bacterium, assembly GCA_038067995.1. GTDB lineage: Bacteria > Zixibacteria > MSB-5A5 > GN15 > FEB-12 > JBBTMW01. The sequence continues at coordinate 11,465 of JBBTMW010000066.1, read as the reverse complement.
TTCCGCGTTTGCCAGAACGGGTTGAAGATTCATCCCTCCTACGGTTCGGCGCATCTCGTGATGGCCAAAATCAATCTCGACCGTGGTCTCTATGACTGGGCTGAAATTGAAGCCCAGAAGGCCTCCGAGCTTGAAGGGCGCACCCGTGCTGTTGAGCTTCTCCTCTCCGAAATCTATATTTATAAAGGGGAGTTCAATTCAGCCATTCGCCTTTTGAAAAAGCTTCACGAGGGGGATCCCGGCAACCCTCAGATAGAGAAACTGCTCGAGATTGCCCGCCGCCTCCCTGAAGAGCAGGCTCGCGTGCTTGGGCAGGAACAGAAGAAATCATTTGCAGGGGCTATGCCAGTCCCAACGGCGTCCGAGTCTCAGCCTTTGCGGACGGCGCTTTCGACAAACGAAGTGCTGGATGAAGCGATGAAGATTCCCGGCGTCGATGGCGCCATGGTAGTTAATCGCGAAGGGCTTGCGGCTGAAACGCGCTGGCAGGCCGATCTTGATCCGGTTGCCTGTAGCGCCACGATGGGGACGATATCCAGTTGGCTTGATCAGGAGCTGGTGAAAGCGGAGTTTGGCGCTGTCGCCAACCTTTTGGTTGAAACGGCCCGCCATACCTTCTATATCATCCGCATACCAGTCGGCATCTTCCTGTTTGTCGCAAACGAACAGGTCAACCTCGGAACATTTCGCATGCGAATAGAATCACTCGTAGCGAGACACCAATAGGATCGGTGGAAGGAGCGCTTTCATGGCAGACAATTCGCGAAATATGATACAGATTCTGTTGTACTCCACTCTGGCGCTGGTAGTGCCGATGGTGCTGTTTCCTGAGTTATTGGGAACTGAACTTCTGCGTCCATCACTTATCAACTTGTTTTTTGAAATTACTTTCTACGGCGGCGTCCTTTGGTTTTTTAACCGGGAGTGGCCGATGGTGCAACTGGCCGGAGCGGTGGGACTGTGCGCTATTTATCGCCTTATATTGGGTGCGATTTTTGGACTTCTAATATCCGGACTTCACTTACTCGATTTACGGGTTTCGATACAATTGGGGATGTCGAGCTATCTGCCGGCAATCCTTCTGCATGGGCTCTCAGCGCCATTCATTCTCATGTCTCTCCTGAGGCATTCGTACGCGCGTCCTCAGCGTCGGATGATGCCACAGACGGGGACATCACCCCAGATGGGTGCGGTGATTCATGCCGTAGCCTATGGGTCTGCACATGCGACGCCACGAACGCCGGAAGTCGCGTCAGTCCGCACAGAATCTCAGGCAGTGTCCCATGAGTCGGCGATGCCTTTTGTCGGACATGGGTTAAACGGTTTCGACCGCGCCACACGCTATATCGGTGAGCTCAATGCTGTCACCCTTGCGGCGGTGGTCGATCACGAGGGATTGCTGATGTCACACTTTGTGAGAGGCGGGGTGGACGCTGAAATGGCTGCTCCGTATGCGATTCAATTTATGGAATCCAATAAGCGCATTCTTGAGCGAGGAGCGTGGGGATCGCCTGACCGCCTTGATATGACCATGAAGGACTGGCGCGTTGTCATCTGCCGCGAACAGTCAATTGCGCTCATGGTAATTGCCGAGCGCCACGGGGACGACTTGTTGGCGATTCGCGTCAATCAGGGACTGGAATTAATTCGAAAATATTATGCTGAACGATACAGTCAGAAACCGGCTGTGAACCCGGAGAGATCGTATGTACCAAGTACTTGATGAACTGAATAAGACCAGCGGCGTAACCGGATCGATGGTTGTCGGCAATGATGGCATTGTTATAGCCTCCGATCTGTCGGCGACATTTGACCAGGAGACGGTTGGCGCGCTGGCGGCGTCTATCACCAGCAACATATCGAAGTCGCTCAATCGTTTGCAGTCGAGTAATCTTCGCCAGGTGACCATTGAGGCCGAAAACGGCAAGATGTTTTTCACCGACGCCGGTCTGGGGATACTGGTGGTCACGGCTGAAAAGGAGTGCAACATCGGACTGGTGCGTCTTGAGATAAAGAACGCCATCGGCCGTTTGCGGACGGGCATCTAAGTCGGACGAAAGCAGGAAGCAAACAATGGTATCGATAAATTATTCATCGCGTGAGGTATGCTGTAAGATTGTCTATTACGGCCCGGGTTTGTCGGGCAAGACGACCAATCTGCAGTATGTCCACGCCAAGGTTCCGAACACTACTCGCGGCAACCTTATTTCGCTGGCGACCGAGGCCGACCGCACTCTCTATTTTGATTTTCTGCCGATTAACATTGGCACCATCAACGGCTTTGCGGCGCGGTTCCAGCTCTACACTGTCCCGGGACAGGTCTACTACAATGCTACCCGCAAGCTGGTTCTGCGTGGGGTGGATGGAATCGTCTTTGTGGCGGATAGCCAGCCGGATAAGATGGATGAAAACATTGAATCTCTGATGAACCTTGAAGAGAATCTTCGCGAATACGGATACAACATCGAAGAAGTTCCGGTGGTCATCCAGTATAACAAACGGGATTTGCCGGGTGTCATGTCACTCGATGAACTTCATGAAAAGCTGAACCCTCGCCACTGGCCGCATTTTGAGGCATCGGCGCCGAATGGGACAGGCGTATTCGATACGCTAAAGATGGTGATTAAACTGGTACTCGACAAAGCGAAGAACAGCAGTACCTCTCAGCGCCAATCGGCTATATCCGCTCCGGCGCCGCGTCCGGTGGCAGAACCTATTGAACGGGCTCCCTATCCGACGACAGCGCCTGCGGCTGTGGATCGCACCCCCGTATACTCAGCGGCGGCTTCGCATAGCGGAGCGCCTGCGGCGGTCGCTCCGGCGCCAGTCACTGATAGTTTTCGCCCGTACCCCGGTTCGGTGACACAGAAGACGCAGAGTCCGGACAGAAATACGGAGTCCTTGAGTCACTCACCGGCACGTCAGGATGTTTCTGGCGCGACGTCGAACCAGAGTTATGGATCCATGAGCGATGTCATCGTGCGTTCGAACGGGATTGTCACCCCTCCGACGATGGCGGCGTCGACACGTAGACGACAAGAAACAAAAAAGCCGGGATTTTTCAAGCGGTTGTTTGGAATGAAATAGGAAAGTCAGGAGATAGACATGTCAGACGATACATTGGTTCTGTACGAAGAAGAGATTCAGGCGATTGATGCTCTGATCTCAAAGATGCTCAAGGGCGCTGAGGCGAAATGCGCATTGCTGGTGGACAAGGATGGCCATCTGATTACGCGACAGGGCTTCACTCATTCACTCGACATCACAGCCCTGGCGGCTCTGCTGGCCGGTGCGTTTGCATCGACCAAGGAAATTGCCCGTCTTGTCGGTGAGCCTGAGTTCTCTGTTCTTTTTCATCAGGGAAAGAAAGATCACATCCACATGAATATCGTGGGGGATAGGTCGATTCTTGTGGTGATTTTTGATGATCGCACAACCATCGGTATGGTGCGTCTGTACGCCAAAGACGGCGCGGCCGAGCTGACCCGCATATTTGACAAGATCCAGGAAAATTCACAGGCCGCTGGTGCTGGCTCGACCGCGGGCACCGGTATATCCAATGATTTTGCCAGTGGCACACAAACCAAGCTCGACGATATTTTTCAGGATTGATTAATTTGCACAGGCATCGTTTTCTGACCGCTCTGGCGAAGAGATGCACTAAGACGCGATAAACACAATGTCAGCTGAACTCGGAGCCATACTCGTAAAAGCCGGGAAATTGTCCCAGGAAAATCTCGACAAGGCCCTTCAAATAACGAAGGAGCGCAAGGAGAAGTTTGAGACTATTCTGGTACAGATGGGCGCTATTGAATCGGAAGATGAGCTGGCAAAGTTCGTCGGCCGTCATCTCAAAATAGGCGCTCTCCGTATTCAGGACATCGAACTCAATCCCGAAATAGTCAAACTCATTCCTCTCGATATTGCACGCAAATTCAAGGTCATCGCCATTTCGAAGATGAACAAAAATCTTCTGGTGGCGATAAGCGATCCAAACAACATCTACGTTCTCGATGCCATCAAGTTCATCACGGGATGCACTATTCAGCCGGTCATTTCGCCGGAAAAGGCCATCGAAAAAGCCATCGATACCTATTACAACGATAGTGGGGGGCTTGAGGACCTGGTCAGGAATCTTGAAGATCAGGAAGGGTTGGAGGTTGTTTCGGTTGAAGATGCGGTCAATGAGGGGGATCTTCTCTCGGCGATTCAGGACAAACCGCTCGTCAAGCTTGTCGACTCGATTATCGGCGACGCCGTTCGGATGCACGCCTCTGACATTCATCTTGAAATGTATGAGAAACGCATTCGCGTTCGGTATCGTATTGACGGCGAACTTCGCGAAATGGCGCCGCTTCCGTTCAAGTACCGGGCCGCCATCGTGTCGCGTGTGAAAATCATGGCGGAACTTGATATTTCCGAAAGACGTCTGCCGCAGGACGGCCGTATCAAGATCAAGATATCCGGACGAACCGTCGATCTTCGCGTCTCGGTACTTCCGACAATTTTTGGCGAAAAGGTCGTGATGCGAATTCTCGACCCATTGTCCCTGATGGTCGATATGACCCGGCTGGGTTTCCGCGAGGAAGACTTGGCGAAATTTCATGATAAGATTCAGTCTCCCTTTGGCATCGTGCTCGTGACAGGTCCGACGGGATCGGGAAAGACAACGACACTCTACTCGGCGTTGAAGACGTTGAACACGATTGATGTCAACATCATGACAGCCGAAGATCCGGTCGAGTTCAACTTCGACGGCATCAATCAAGTCGCAGTGAAAGCCGATATCGGTCTGACTTTTGCGGCGGCGCTTCGCTCATTCCTGCGTCAGGATCCGGACATTGTCATGGTCGGTGAAATTCGTGACACCGAAACGGCCGAGATTGCAATTCGCGCCGCTCTTACGGGACATCTCGTCTTTAGCACCCTTCACACGAATGACGCGCCGTCGTCGGTGACTCGTCTCATGGATATGGGGATACCGAATTACCTTGTGGCCTCGGCAACGAAGCTGATTCTTGCCCAACGTATGTGCCGCAAAGTCTGCCAGAGTTGCAAGCAGGAGATCAACCTCACCGAGGAGCAGGTTGAGAGCCTGGCGGTTCCCAAGGACCAGCTTCGCAATTTGCGGGCATTTAAGGGGCTTGGGTGCGGCGAGTGCAATAGCACCGGCCAGTCGGGACGAACCGGTATCTATGAAGTATTGCCCATTACTCCGGGAATAGAACGCCTAATTCTCGCCAAAGCATCCGACTCTGAAATCAAGAAAGTTGCCCTTGAAGAGGGGATGTTTTCTCTCCGAATGGCGGCAGTCGAAAAAATGAAGCAGGGGATGATAACGGTCGAAGAAGTCTTCGGCATCACCTCGGCGTAATCCCTCTTTTCTTTCCCAACTTCCCCTTTTAAACCCTCTGTCGGGCAACAGATTGCCTCCGCACTTTTCTCGTCAATGCAGGTCAAGAGCCAGGCATGTTTTACCGATAAAGACAGAGACAAGATATTTCCGGATCAAAACAGTGGATAACGACCTGGAGTGCCCCGATGGTAGGTTTACGTGAACTATTGGATCAGATGGTTAAGTTGGGAGCGTCTGACCTCCACCTGACAGTGGGCACACCGCCTGTTGTTCGTGTGGATGGGAAGCTTCAGCGTCTGGCTATGGACATGCTGACGGCAGAGACTACCAAGAAAATTGCCTATTCGATGTTGAACGAAAAGCAGAAGCTGAAATTCGAGCAAAACAACGAGTTGGATTTTTCGTTCGGTATCGAGCAACTGAGCCGATTCCGTTGCAATATGTTTATGCAACGAGGCAATGTCGCGGTTGTTCTGCGCCAGATCCCGTACAAAATAAAATCATTTGAGGAACTTGCTCTTCCAAAAGTCATCGCCGAGCTTGCCCGGCTTCCGCGCGGACTGGTTCTTGTGACTGGCCCAACCGGTTCGGGGAAATCGACCACCCTTGCGGCTATCATCGATAAAATAAACCGCGAACGCGCTCTGCATATTATTACAGTTGAAGATCCGATTGAATATCTGCATCGCCATCAGATGTCGGTTGTCAATCAGCGCGAAGTGTACTCGGATACTAATTCCTTTGCAACGGCGTTGAAATATGCTCTCCGCGAAGATCCTGATGTCGTGCTGGTGGGAGAAATGCGCGATCTTGAGACGATCGAATCCGCGATTTCAATCTCCGAAACGGGTCACCTTGCATTTGCGACATTGCACACCAATTCGGCCGCTGAATCAATCAACCGAATCGTCGATTCATTCCCCACCAACCAGCAGGAGCAGGTTCGAGTGTCGCTGTCGTTTTCGCTACAGGCGATTATTTCGCAGAATCTGATTCCAAAAATCGGCGGCGGACGAGTCATGTGTATCGAAATTCTCATCGTGACGCCGGCGATTCGCGCCCTTATCAGGGACGATAAAATTCACCAGCTTTATTCGATGATTCAGGCCGGACAGAAATTCGGAATGAAGACCATGAATCAATCGCTGATGGAGCTGTATACAACAAACAAGATTTCTCTCAACGACACGATGGCATACTCGTCGAATCCTCAGGAACTGTCCGAGATGCTCAATCGTCAAAAGACGCCGGCCTATACATGAGGCTTTTAGGAAAGGGTTACAGCAATGCCAGTTTTTGAATACAAGGGTAAAACGCTCGCCGGCGCGGCGGTGGCCGGATCGCTTCAGGCCAAAGATCGTGCCGAGCTTGAACGAGTGCTTCGCCAGAACCGCATTCTGGTAACCTCAGTCAGTAAAAAGGCGGCCGAGATCAGTTTCAAATTTGGTACGGGCATCGCGAGGTTAGAGATTTCCCGGTTCACGCGACAGTTTGCTACGATGATCGGGGCCGGTCTGCCAATGGTGCAGTGTCTTGAAATTCTCTCCACTCAGACAGAAAGCAAAGAACTGGCGAAAATAATTCAACAGGTCAAAGATGGCGTCCAGGGGGGTGCAACCCTTTCTGAATCAATGGCACGGCATCCGAAAATTTTTGACACACTGTACACCAACATGGTGGAGGCGGGCGAAGTCGGCGGCGCGCTGGACGCTATTTTGATTCGTCTCGCAGTCTACCGAGAAAAGGCTGATCGCCTCATTCGAAAGGTGAAAGGCGCGATGGTCTATCCGGCAGTCATTGTTGTGGTCGCCGTTGGTGTGACCTTTGCCATGCTCACATTCATCGTGCCGGTATTCGCCAAGATGTTTGCCGGAGTCGGCTCCTCATTGCCTGCGCCGACGCAGATAGTGCTCGACCTTTCGAATTTTCTCCGTGCAAATATGCTCTATCTGTGTTTCGGACTTCTCGGATTGGTGGGCGTATTCATATACTGGAAGCGAACCCCGCAGGGCGCGCTTCAGGTAGACCAGATCATGCTCAAATTGCCGATCCTCGGCACCCTCGTTCGCAAATCGGCGGTGGCACGCTTTACGCGAACTCTCGGAACGCTCCTGGCCTCGGGTGTCTCTATCATCGACGCCATGGAGATTACCGCCAAAACCGCCGGTAACCGCGTTATCGCAAACGCCATCAATAAATCAGTGCTGGCTATCGCCGAAGGCGAAACGATCACCGGCCCTCTCAAAGAATCGGGAGTCTTTCCTCCGATGGTGACGCAGATGATTTCGGTCGGTGAAAAGACCGGCGGTCTCGACGAAATGCTCAGCAAAATTGCCGATTTCTATGACGAAGAAGTGGATGAAGCCGTCACGGCATTAACGTCGGTCATCGAACCTATTATCATCGTGCTAATGGGCGCCATTATCGGTGGCATTCTCGTCGCGATGTATCTGCCGATGTTCGACATCATCGGAAAAATCTGATGTTGTGCGGCCAAGGGCCGAGGTAACGAGATAGCTCGACTATGATAGAAAGCGGCGTCCGCACCACGGACGCCGTTGTCATTATGAAATACGACGAACTCGAAAAACTACCCGCCCCCGGTTTTCTGCCGCTCAGGCTGATAACGTATCTCATTTTATTTGGCATTGTTGTACTCTGGTTGGGCTATCCCTCATTTGTTCAGCCGGTATTTGTGGGGTATTCAGCGCTGACCCTTGTGATTGTCGCTCTCGTCATTACCAGGGGGTGGAGAAAATACTATTTGGGGCGGTCGATAGTATGCTCCCTTCAACTCTTTACCGAAATCGCGGTGGCATCGGCGATTATCTACGCCTCGGGCAATGTGCAGTCGCAGTTTTCCGCTCTTTACATAGTTACCATTGTGTCGGCGGCCCTCACCTACCGACTGGTCGGGACGCTCGTCGTGGCGTCACTGGTGTCGGTGGCATATACTTTCGTCATTTGGTATGCGTTGAGTCTGCCGCAAGGTGATTTGACCCTCGAAACTCTGCAAACAGTATTCACGACTGGAGAAAGCATTTTTTATGGAATCTTTCTTCACATACTGATTTTTTATCTCGTCGCATTCATCTCTGGTTATCTCGCCGAGCGGCTTAGACAGCAGAACACCGAACTGGAGGCCACCTCACAGGCACTTCGGCGTGCTCAACTCGAAACCGACGATATTCTCCGGCACTTGAATTCGGGGCTTCTGACCATCGATTCAGCCGGGAAAATTATCTATTTCAATCGAGCGGCTGAAAAGATCCTCGGTTATCGCGAAGACGAAGTACGTGGGCTGACTTGCGACGAAGTTTTCGCCGACCGGATGCCTGAGTTGGCGGTGTGTCTCAATGACGGCATTCTCTGGCGCGATGCCCACCCGCGGCGGGAAATTGAGGCGGTGACAAGGACGGGGGTTCAATTTCCGCTGGGCATATCGACTTCGGTTCTGACCGAAAGCGACGGAGAACTGCGCGGGGTCATTGCCATATTTTCTGATTTGACGGAGGCGAAGGAACTAGACGCCAAGGTTCGCGCCGCCGATCGTCTCGCCGCAATCGGCGAACTGTCAGCCTCGATCGCCCACGAAATACGCAATCCGCTGGCCGCAATATCGGGTTCGGTCGAAGTGCTGGCGAAGGAGCTTAAACTCGAAAATGAGAATGAACGGCTGATGCAATTGATTCTTAAGGAATCGCATCGACTCAACAAGATTCTAAGTGACTTTCTTTCTTATGCAAGAATAGAGCGCCCTACCTATGCCAAAGTCGACGTATGTCACGTCGCGGGAGATGTCATCCGCTTACTGGCGAATCACGATGCATTTAGGTCCCATGTGGCATTTAGCTTGCAGAGCGATGAGCCGGTCTGTTATGTCGCCGGAGATGAAGACCTTATGAGGCAATTGCTTTTGAATATCGCAACAAATGCCTGCGAGGCGTTTGAAGGAAAGAATGGGGCCGTTCAAATTCACATTTGCCGGGCTGACCGTTCCGGCGGGGTGGATGTCATTGTCCAGGATGATGGCCCGGGAATGTCGGCAGAACATCTGAAGAAAGTTTTCCAGCCATTTTTCTCGACGAAAAAACAGGGAACCGGGCTTGGGCTGGCCATTGTCCATAGAATAGCCACCGCCCTTCAAGTCGGCTTGGCAGTAGATTCCGAAATCGGTTGTGGCACACAATTTCGGTTGACCTTTAAGGCTGTCGCCTTAGAAGGAACGCTGATCCAATCTGATTCAAGATCAGTAGCCACGGTCTGATTGATTGCCCGCGGGTGTTGATTTTCCCGTCCATTGTCGTATTTTCCCCTTTCAATCATGTATAACCCTCGAACCAAAGTGAAATTGATGAGAAAATCTGTCCTCCTGTTCATAAGCCTTTGCGGTCTTGTGGTCGTCGTTATGTCGTGCGGCGGTCTGTCAACGATTACCGACGAATCGGTTGGGCGCCGCGATTCTGAGATTGCTCGCGCCGACAATGGATATACGCTCCGCTTGTCTGATTACTACACTCTTCTCAAGAAGAGCTTGTATATCACCAAGGGGGGAATCCTCGATGTGAAAACCGCCGAGGCATTTCGTGATAGCTTAATCATGGATACGCTGGCCGGTTTTGAGACCGACGAAATTAATCTCCGCAACTACCCGCCGTTCTATATCACTTTCCGAGAGAGATATATCGCTTTTCTAATGGACAGGTTCTGGAAGCAAGCGGTATACGACAAAGTAAGCGCTGATTCGCAGGAAGTGGTCGATTTCTACAATACCAGTCCAGATCTTTTTGCCCTCCCCGACTACGTCTATGTGAAGCATATTTTTACGAGTATCGACGGACTTCGCAATGGCAAGGACTCGTTGAAGTACCGGAAACAAACCGTTGATCAACTAAATCGATCGGCCAAGGAGTTTATTCTTGACGTGCGGAGGAAAATCGATTCCGGTGTTTCGTTTGATCAGGCCGCGAAGACATATTCAATGGATCAATTGACCGGTCGAACCGGTGGTCACCTTGGATGGATCCCAAAGGGACAGTATCTCCATCCGTTTGACTCGGTGGCATTCGGATTGCGTAATAACGAAATCAGTCAACCCTACAAGGATAAAGACGGCTGGCATATTCTGCACGTCGAGCGTCGGGTCGAAGAGGGGGTGCAACCCTATGACTCGATGTGGTATCGAATTGCCCGGGAGAATCTATTGCAGTTGAAGGCAAACAACCTTGCCGACACTATAAAGGCCAAGCTTTTCAAAACCTTCGATATCGAGATGAATCTGGCTCTTCGCGATACAAATATTTTCCTCGTGGACGATACCCTCTGGTGCGGTGTTGTCAACAATCGTGACACGATCCTCGGCTATGAAATGAAAAAGGTGGAAGACACCTGGCGCAAGGCTAAGAAGGTGTCAAATACTGACGACGCCACCAAAGTCGAAATGGCAAAAGAAGTTGCGAGGCGGTATCTCGTTCTGGCGGCGGCGCGATCCATGGGAATCGATACCCAGCTGGCAACCCGGACAGCGCGCGCAGAACTGACCCACGAAACCGCCAAGTCGATAACTTTGGGGGCGCAACGGACAAGTCAAATGATTCCATCCGATAGCGCAGTGGATGCGTACTACCAAAGTCACCGGAAGGAATTCGTTCCCGAGAAACCGCTCACCGTTCAGCAGATAGTATCTCTCGATTCAGCCCAGGCCGAGTTTATTCGCGATCAGGCACTATCGGGAGTCGACTTCATGGAGCTGGCCCG
>JBBTMW010000066.1:0-342 GCA_038067995.1 Candidatus Zixiibacteriota bacterium | reverse complement strand
GGCCCGCAAGTATTACCCCGGGGAGGAAAATCTCCGTGAAGAACTGGCCAATCTCGGCGAAGTGGGACCGAAGGACGTCGACTCGGTCTTTTTCAAACAGGCGCTTTTAACGGCGGTTGGATCGGTCTCCACTCCTGTTAAGACCAGATATGGTTGGCACATCATCAAAGTGCTCAAGCGAGTCGACGAACAGCCTATCGGCAATGCCCGATACAAGATCATGGGGATTCTTGAGCAGGCAGGTAAAGCGAAATATGAGGCTGACTATAAGACGAAGCTCTTTCGCAAGTATCACGTCGAGTTTCCCACGCATTTGGCTCCGGTCCACCTTGCTCCTTACAA
>JBBTMW010000065.1:0-11923 GCA_038067995.1 Candidatus Zixiibacteriota bacterium | reverse complement strand
CGAAGGTAAATCCGCCGAGATGCTCAAAACGGGTATGCAGGTTGCCAAGTTGCGAGAGGGCGGCTGAATCATGGGGAGCGCGTTCGAGGTGCTCCTCAAGTTCCGACATCTTTCCGCGAATAGTCAGCAAATCGGCGCGAACCGACTCGACATAGGCGAAGAGGTCCATGTCGAGAATGTCGGTCTTGTCCTGCTCAAAAATATCGATGACACAGCCGCGGCTTTGGGTCACCTCGCCGCTATCGGCCTCGGACAGACCGGCCAAAATCTCCAGAAGGGTGGTTTTGCCGGTGCCGTTTCGTCCGACCAGCCCGATGCGGTCATCGTCGGTGACAGTAAACGAGACGGCATCGAGGACCACCTGATCCCGAAACTTTTGTGACAATTTATCGCCGCTGACTAAACTCATAGGGTTGTAATGGTAGTGAAAATTGAGGGGAATGACAAAGGGTCAGGTTGTCTCACTCAGGAATCGGCGTCGACGACGCTGGTTCGACTGACAAGCAGTTCGGCGATCATCAAAAGTGCCGCCGCCCAAAGAAAGAGCGGCCAAAGCTCGCGTCCGAATCGCCCCTCTGTGATAATAGCCGCGGCATCGACCGAAGGGGCTACAAGAACAAACTTTTCGGCGCCGATTGCCTTGACAAATTGGTCGGGATCGGCAGGCTGATAGTCGCCTTCATTCGGCGGTACGTTTACCGCAAAGCGGTCAATCTCGCGCCCATTGTAATGGGCGTGATATGGGCCGGGGAGTCCGGTTGGATGGGGTTTCAGGACAATCGTGCCGGAGCCAGACTCTTCGGGAGGGGTGCTGTATCGGGCGCTATCGGGAGCGATGATAACAACCGGCGAAAGCGCTCCTACTCCGAGTTGTACCGGTCGCACTACCGGACGAGTCGTGACAAGATCGACGTCATAACTTGAAAGATGCGAGGCCAGATATTCCGCGATGCGAGAGATGAACGGCACGAAGAAAGCCTGGCTGGTCATATCGGTGAACTCCGGAGAAAGAGGGCCGCAAAAAGTGAGTACTCTTCCCCGGCCGGATTGATTAGCTACCAATGCCGGGCGGTTGCCGGAAAAAGTCGCCATTACTTCCGCCTTTGGAGCAACTGCCGATTTTGGGAGTGTAAAAAACTTTATCTGCGGTAACGAATCACGGGTTTCGGCAAATACCGAAAAGACGGGATGGTTGTAATCCATTGTGGCGAGAGTGAAAAATCCCAGATGAGATGGGTTACGCTGAATGCCTTCGGTGTATGATACTCCGGTGATCTCTCCCCACTGTGATGAAAACTCAATGGGATTGGTTGTGGCGCCGTAGCTGACGAAAAGCGATTTCCCATTTTGCACAACTGAAATAATCCGACGCTGGATTGCGTCAGGAAGGGCCGTGGCGCCAGCAAGGCAGATAACGTCATATTCAAAGAAGTTCAGGCCGGTAAGCTCGTCGGGAGTGCGAGTTTCGACATCCCAGTACTGATTGACTCCCTGAGCCGGAGAAAGAGCGAGGGAAATAAATTGCCCCGATACATCCCCTGATACAACCAGCACCTTGAATCTCTCCGGAACCCTGAAACTGAAGTAAAAGCGATTGTCGACAAGATAGGGGTCATCTGACAGCTCAACGAAACCGTCGTAGAGTCCGCCTCCGGCAAGGGTGCGTGTGAAGCGCGCCTCCCCATCTTGATTGGGGCCGACCGTCACCGAGGTTTGCGCAACGCGCTCACCACCGATGAAGAGCGAGGCGACGACATTGTCGCGCGTTTCCGCTCCATAATTACGAACCCGCGCCACCAGATCAAAATCCTGCCCGGGGACGAGCATCTTCCCACCGAGGGAAACCGAGGTGACGCCAAGATTGGCGATATCGTCAGATGCGAGATCGACGAGATAGACAGCGATTCCGTCAAGGCTGATTTGCAATGAATCGGGAAGGGAGTTGCGCTGGCGGTCGCTAACGACATACAGTTCTTTATTCACGTTTTGCGCTTTTTCGAGAAGTCCCATCGCTGATTGAAGAGCCGCTGACAGATCGGCAACGCCATAGCCCTGACGAATCGCGCCGAGCGCCTCGTCGGCTGACGCTGACGACATGAAGGATGGCTCGATTTCGTTGGTCGAGCTCTTATCCAACGGAATGACGCAAACGCGATCCCCTTCACCGAAGGACTGCAGAACTTCCTGCGTTCGTTTTTTCGCGATATCGAAGAGGATGCCATCGGCGACATACCGGGACATCGAAGCGGAATTATCGAAGAGAATCACCGCCGAGACATTGGCGTGGGTTCCAAAGCTTCCGCCGGTGGTAGTAGGTCGCGCAAATGCCAGTACGGCGCAGAAGATGATGAGCATGCGGAGGGCCAGCAATAGTAGTTGCCGGATTTTCAGGCGGCGTACCTGCCGCTTTTGCATTGCTTTGAGATGTTTCAGTGACGAGAACTCGATAACAGTCACGCGCCGTCGGGAAAAAAGATGAATGATAAGCGGGATGAGACCGGCCGCGGCCGCCAGCAGGACGGATGCGTTAAGGAAATTGAACATTATTTTCCCTGCGACCAGGGATGATCCATCAACCACTTCGCCTCGCGCTGATGGTAGTCGGCGCTCAGAATATTGAGCACGCGGCCATACCAGCCTCTGGCTCCTTCATGATCGCCGAGATGGTCCGACACCTTTCCCATGTAGAGATAGATCAAGCCTTGATAAAACGGACGGCTTTCAAGCATGAGGGCGCTGGTGAGAAAGTCACCGGCGGTGGGAGAATCCCCCAAACCAAGATATCCGGCTCCAAGCCAGAGCCTTGCAGATGGAGAGGCCATGTTGGTCTGAAGCTGAGCAAGGAATCCGTTGACTCCTTTTTGAAATAACTCACGCGCTTGGCGCCGGTCCTCGACATTGTTCGATTGTTTGAGAATCTCCGCAAGCTGGATTTGGGATTCATACATGCTCGATCCCTCGGCTGATTCTCCTCCGGCTCCGGTGAGCAATTCTTTGGCGCGGGCGGTGTCAGCGGTGGTATTCAGATACCATAGCGCCAGGTTAAATGCGACAATTTTGTCAGAGGGGTTCTGCGCCAGCGTCGCCTTAAAATCATCGCCTGCTGAATCGTATTGCCCGCTCATCATGCGGTACGCGCCGATGGTCATTCTTGACTTCGTGTGCGAAGTATCCATCGTGAGAAGGGTGGCTTTGGCGTCGGCCGCCCCATAGTAATCGCCGGTATAGAGACAGGCGCGCTCCAGGAACGGAAATGACAACAGAGAATCGTATGTTGTCTGTGAGGTATGTATCATCTCTCTTGCAAATTCCAGCATGCTCGGATATTGCATCATCATTTCAGCCTCAACGACGGCGGCGCGCAGTTGCACAATATGGACGTGGCTCGTGTCGACCCAGGTGCGCCACTCGCGATCAAGCGCCGCCACTTCTTTGCCATAGACCTCGGCGGCGTCGGCCAGAAGGGTCAGATCGGTGCTTTTCCGATAGAGGCTCATGAATTTGTCATTGCCATAGGCATCTAAGAGGTATTTGGCAAGTGAGGCGGCGCAACGGTCGCTGACACGGGGCGGCATTGTCAGGAATGCGCGCGTATTGAGAATCGAATCCAGCGGCGGGACATTGCCATTCGCCAACAATCGCTTCATATCGAGGAGCGAATAGGACAGATACGAGGCCATCCCTTCGGTCAACTGGGGCGGGGCATAGCCAAAGGTTCGCAGAGTCGCCACCTGGCAGGCGACGACGGCATCGGCGGAGTTGTGTGCCTGAGAAAAAAGCACATAGGCAACACTGCGGGTCGGATCAATCGATACGCCAAATCGATTGTCCCAGATCACTTCGTCGGTTTGGCAGGGGAGCAGATTGACGCCATATTTTCCGGGCAGGGTCAGGTTGAAGTACTTTTGATAGATTCGATATTTCCCCTCGAGTATTTCGCGCGCGGCGGTCCAATAAAAGGATCCGAAGGAATTTTCAACATAGTGAAAGTCGAAGTTCGCGCTGGGGGAGATTTCGAACCCTTCAGATGCGGCCGGGTTGAAGGGACAATCAGTGGTATCGCGGTCGATTTTTCTAAGCGGCCGTACTTCGAGCGTGTAGATGCCGCGATCTTTGGCCGCAATGTCCCGAATCTGAGCCGGAAGACCATATTCGATAGAGAATGATTTGCCGGTAGTAAATGGCGCTGACCCGAAAGTGACGACATGTATCGACATATCCACCCCCATGCTGTCGATTCGGTCGCAGAGTATTTCGACGGAAAATGCCAACGGAGCGCCGGATGTACGATTCCCTTTGACAATGACAAGCGTATCCTGCCATAACAAGGCGTCAGACCCGGTACGAGAATCAATTTGGGAAATGCGTACGGCGCACTCGACCGCCTCTTTTGCAGAGGCAGTCGACAACATGGCAAGAAAAATCAGGCCCGCAAATAATTTTGACATAGATGGCAATTATACAGATTCACAGGCAAAAAGGCGAGTGGCGTTATACCGGCGCAAACTGCCCGTCGGGGACAAGTCGGCCATCTTTCATCATGGGCAAAACCGGCAGTGAATCAACTTCCGAAGCCCCGGCTACGTCATGTGAAAAACCGATGGAGGCGAGATAACGGCCGTGTTCGCCCTGCTCTATAGTTTGGCGAAGGGCGGTCTTATTGGAGCGATAGAGCAGTTGCGCCAGCGAAGCGGCATCGTTGAGAGATTCTGAAATTTTGAATTGCGACGCCAGTCCTGAAATCAGCATTCCGCCGCAGAGAGTATCCTCAATCGAAAAGCCTCCTTCAGTTCCGGCGCAGACAATAACAAGATCATGGCCGAGTTCGGCACATTTCGCGGTGACACGGCTCATATTCACCAAGCCGCAGGCAATGACTGTTTCGGCGCTCGATGTCTGTGAAAAAATAGCGGTACCATTGGTGGTTGTGAGAACAACCTGTTTCCCTCCAACGGCCTCCTCGGTAAACTCGGCGGGGGAATTCCCCAGCATGAAGTTTTCGATTTTGCGGCCGCTACGCTCCCCTGCCAGCACCGCCATGTCGTTTCCGATGCGGTTCCACATCTCCACAGCTTCGCTCTGACCGGGAGTGGGGATGACCCCACGTGCGCCTGATGTAAGGGCGGCGCAGATCGTTGTGCTTGAGCGAAGGACATCAATGATAACGACCGATTTTCCTTCAAGGTCGGCTTTGCCGAATGCCAGTGGTGTCAGAAATAGTTCTATCTTCATATATGTGAATTCATCCTTAGCGATGGCTTGCCTTTTTGTAAAAGGGTGGGGCAACAACGGTTGCCGGGAAACGCTTGCCACGGATATCGACTTCAACCGTCGAACCGGGCTTGGATTTTTCGGTCGGCACATATCCCATTGCAATTGGAATCTGAAGTGACGGCGAGAAAGTTCCCGAGGTCACCTTTCCCACAACCGCGCCGTTGTCGTAAATGTCATATCCGTGACGAGGAAAGGCTCTTCCTGATAGTTCGAGACAAACCAGTCGTCGCTTTGGTTTTTCTTCTTTTTGGCGCTGGATAGTCGATTTGCCGACGAAGTCCTTGTCGAAATTCACTATCCACGATAGACCCGCCTCCACCGGCGATGTGGTGTCATCAATATCATTGCCATATAGGGCCATTTTCATCTCAAGTCGAAGGGAATCGCGGGCGCCAAGGCCGATGAGTGCCATCTCTTCAGGCTCGCCAGCTTCTATGACCGCATCCCAGACCCGTCCGCTCTCGGCAAAAGGAATGTACAGCTCGAATCCATCTTCGCCGGTATAACCGGTACGTGAAAAGATGAGATCGACGCCATTTACCTGCGTTTTCGCGGAGGTGTAATATTCCATTGCGGCAAGGTCGACACTGGTCAAACGAGACATCACTCGCTGAGCATTCGGCCCTTGAATCGCCAGCAGACTGGTTGTGGCGCTGTTATCGATGATTGTGACATCTCCGAATTTCTGGGATGTCAGCCAATCAAAATCTTTCTTGATATTAGAGGCGTTCACTACGAGAAAATAGCTGTCACCGAGGCAATAGACGAGGAGATCGTCGACAATCCCGCCTTGCGGATTGGGCATGCAACTGTATTGAATCTTGTTAGCGGTAAGGGCGGCGACATTGTTAGTGGTCACCTTCTGAAGGAATGCCAGAGCGTCGGAGCCAGTTACTACGAACTCCCCCATGTGGGAGAGGTCGAAGAGGCCGACATTCTGTCTCACGGCCAGGTGCTCTTCGATAATTCCATTATACTGAATCGGCATCCAATAGCCGGCAAATTCCACCATTTTTGCGCCCGCCGAAACGTGCTTGTCATAGAATGCGGTCTTGACCGGAGTTGTCGTGCTGTCTGTCATCTTTGTGTTTTTCTCACCTGCTGGTATTGTGAGTGCCGAAATAACGACCGATGACAGCGAATGTCAAGAGACAACTTATTGATGTGAAAGAGGTTTTGACGCTCACTGTGCCAAGCGACCTGCCGCACGAAGCGAATCTACAGATCAATCGTCCCGCGACCTTCACGATCCCGGAGACGCCATCGTGACTGCACTTTTCCAAACCATCGCGTGGTCACGATTTCGCCGACAACTTCGAAACCAAATATCTGCACGGCGGCGCCGAGCATTTTTGTATTTGTGTCGTGGACGATGGTGAACTGACGCGCATAACCGATTTTTCGCGCATGTTCAAGGGAATGCGAGAGAAGGGCCATGCCGACCCCTTTGCCTCGATAGGAGGGGTGTTCATTGAGATCAAATCCAAAGCAGGAACCGGCTTTCATTATGACATGTAGTCCAAGATCAGGTTCATAATCGCCGACGCCGCTCAGCCAGTCGATGCCAACAATTGTATCGCCGGAGCTGGCCACAAAGGCAATAACATCTTTTTGCGTTCGCTCACGATAGACTGCCATTTTTTGTTGCCGGGAAGATTCAGGGAAGAGGTGGGCCAATCGATCGGTGTCATCGGCTGACGCCATGTGAATGTGGATCGGTACAATGGTGGTATGCCGGGGGAAATCGCCCGCTCCAAGGTCGCGCTGAAGAATATGAAACCGCTCTTCATGCCGTATCTTGCGAATGATTCTGACCGCGAAAGATACCTTGGGGGAGTCATAAAAATGATGCTCCCGTGAGATCGGATGATGATGGTGGCTGTCGGCGGATTGGGCAATCTGCTCTTCGACGGTGGCATGAGCAAGCTCCGGCCGCTGATTCAGAATCAGCGACTCAAATCGCTCAATTGTCAATTCCCCTTTTTCGGTCCAGATTGTCTCCGGTAGTTCAATTTCATATTGGTTTTCAAGAGCCGTGATAAACTGCAAAAGCGCCAGTGAATCGAGACCCAAACCGGTTGCCCCCAGCGGTTGGTTTGCCGCGACCGGGCGATCGCTCTCTTTGAGGGCGTGCCGTCGAAGTATGTCTATCAGGTTTTGCGCGAGTGGCGAAGTCATTCCGTAATGTACGGCAAATCAAGACCTGAGACCATGACTTTTCCGTTTGCGGTGCGTGGAAGCTGGTCAAGAAACTGAACTCGGCGAGGAACCTTGTATTCCGCCAGACGGGTCCGGCAGTAGTCGATAATTGACGATTCTGATGAAGCAGAGTTGACGACGACAAAGGCGCAGACGACCATACTCCCGGAGGAATCGGCGACTCCTTTCACGGCCGCCTCTTTCACTTCAGGGCAGGTCTCCAAGACCGCAACAACCTCCTGCGGTGACACTTTCAGGCCGCCGACATTGATCAATTGATCTATGCGTCCGGTAACGAAGATTCGGCCACCAGAGTCCCTGTATCCTATGTCTCCGGTGTAGTAGCGACCCGCCCCCAAAGGGTTCTTGTCATTCGGCCCTCCCATGAGATATGCCGACGCCACCCCCTTGCTGGCAACAATGATTTCCCCCTCATCTCCGACTTTCCCCTCGCTATCAAGCAGTGTCAACTCAACGCCAGTCATCGCCTTTCCGACGGAGTCCGGATGTTCCATGACCTCACTTGGCATATGAAGGGTGGTTGCACCCGCCTCAGAGGATCCATAGTGTTGGCAGATGATGGCGCCGAAACGCTCGTGAAAAGCTCGAATGGTGGCCGATGACAATGGTGCGGTGCAGGAAAGGAGAAAACGGGGTTTGGCGAAATCGGGTTGTTGGCTGAAACGAGTCTCCAGAATCGCCTGGTACATCGTCGGAACTCCCAGAAATATCGTGGCCGATTCCATCGCTCGTGCGACTGATCGGGGAATAAACCCTTCGGGCGCCTCGAGCTTTGCACCCGTAAGAAACATCATCAGCATGCCCAGGTCGAATCCATAGGAATGGATAAGCGGGACAGGCGCGAGAATGGTGTCGCTCTCGGTGACCTCAAGCGTTTTTTGGATCGTCTCCGCCTCAGCAAGAAGATTCGATTCAGTTAGCGCTACTGCCTTGGGGATTCCGGTTGAACCGGAGGTCAGCTTGATGATCGGGTACCATTCCGCTCCGTCGGTTTGTCTGTTTCGGTGTTGAGAGGGGTAGCCAATAGAGATGCCGGGGACAATTGTGTCGGCAGTGAATGTATAACCGCTCGATCTATTGCCGAAGGATTCCGGAGAATCGGAGATCACTATGTCCGGAGAAAGCCCCGCAAGAATTGCGCTCGTTTCCGATTGGGAATACTTGGGCGAAGCGAGGGCAACCGAGACTCCGAGTTTCCACAATGCCAGGATAATAGTTGATAGCTCGGTTCGATTTTTGATGGCCACAATTGCTATGGCGTGCGAAGGAAATTTATCCCCCAGGATCGACACAATCGCATCCCTTCGATTGATCATTTCTTCGAATGAAATCGAGTCGCTACCCGTAGACATTGCCGTGGCGCTGGCACGGCTCTTTGCGACGGTTTGGATTTGGTCAATGAGGGTCGTCATGAATTCTAAGTATAGGCATTTTCGTCGCAAATTGGAATCGGAAGTTGCAATACGCCGGACCAGTAGCGCAGTGATAACGAGTTGCAGTTCAAGCAATTAACTGAAGTCATAGATTCTTAATAATGGTTTCTTGATCGTCGATGTTTTTTTGTGGACGAAGTTATTAAACATCCGTAAGCTACCGATACGGGCAATATAAGAGCATCTATAGCCGCATTACCGGTAATGCCCGTCGGCACTAGGTTCGATCAATTGCACTGACGAATTGAAAAACCGGGGTTTAGACTTGGATATGACACATGACCAGGTAAATGGGAGTGGAAACATTTTGTGCGAGGAATTGTTTGATGCAAAAAGCGGTGCGGTGTTCCATCCGGTGTGTAAACAACTCTTGTTCTGCGCCTCTGCTCCCTTCCAGCCAAGTGAATCCGATTGTTGTGTTGTGCAGATAGAGCAACATTTCGAATTGTGAGATATTGTCGGCATAAGGAGCGAGCGGATTGATGCACTTATGTGTGTCAGTTTGCCGAGGCCAATCACTGCTCCCCTCGCAGTGGTAAACGTGTGAACCACAGGGAAATCTCCAACCGCGCCCCCTGCCACATGCCTGGTCTCCTCCTTTGCCGACATTTTATTTGATGGATTTGTGTAGCAATCAGCACGCGGGGTTTCCGTGGGCGGTCCCGCCTTAAAGCGGGATCCCGTCTGCCCCGTTTCTCCCCTCCAACACTGGTACCGAACAGCTTACTGTGCGAGCTGTGTATCATGAGCTCCCCCAGCAAGCTGGGGGTTACCGGATGTCAACACTGTAACTTGCGGAAAGACAACGCATCTCGTCTGCGCTCGATGCGACGTTCCGAAACACATTTCATCAATTTTCCATCCGCATCCCTGGTACCGCACAGCTTATGGCTTGTTGAAAAACCCTTCATTTCATGAACCGCCTTCAATCGTGTCACTCCAGCGAATGCTGGAGCCCATCTTAACTCTTTATCGGACAAGACTGGATTCCCGCCTTCGCGGGAATGACAGAGGGGAGCAGGCAAGACCAAGAAAAGACAAAGGTGTCATTTCACCTTTGTCAACAAACCCAGCACATGGTCCTACGACAAGAGCGCTGTCGCTTCGATCTCAATTTTGACATCTCGTGGCAGACGCGACACCTGCACCGTCGACCGGGCCGGCGGTTCGCTGTCAAAATAAGTCGCATAGACACTATTCACCGATTCGAAGTCATTCATATCAGTGAGAAAAATCGTAGTCTTCACGATATTGCTGTAGGTTGCTCCAGCGGCAATAAGTAATTCGCCGATATTGTCCATGACCTGACGGCACTGTTCGGCGGCAGTTTTGCCTGTTATCTCTTTGGTTGCCGGATTTATCGGGATCTGCCCCGAACAAAAAATAAGCGTCCCGCTGGGGGCTTTGATTGCCTGCGAATAGGGACCGATTGCTCCCGGGGCTTTGTCGGTACGAATAGCCTGTTTCATTGTCTCTCCTTACGGCACTGTTGAAAAAAAAACAGTAGTGATTTCTTTGTAGGTTGGCGTTCCGAGTACTCGCCGACAGCTGGGACGAGAAACCCGACTTTCTGTTGATTGTTGAGACACGAGTATACCAATCGATTGGTTGCAGTCAAGAATAGAATGGGGGGAGAAGAGTGGTATCATCGATCGGCAAGACCGGTCGGGCCCATCAATTCGGCAAAGGCTTTCAAAAGCTCGTTGTCAAACAGAGTAGGATTGATAAACATGGCCTTGAGCGCCGGGAAAGAATCCATGGCATGCTGATAGACCCGCTCGGTGGTCATGGCGTCAAACGAGTCGGCAATGGCGACTATTTTCGAATAGATGTGCATTTCATCGAGCGAAAGACCATTCGGATAGCCGCTTCGATCCCCCCGCTCGTGGTGCTGAAGAACCGGGTAATATGACGCCGAGGCGATTTGATCGGTTTCGCTCAGAATTTCAACTCCCCACTTAGGATGCTTCTTCATAATTTCAAACTCGATGGGGCTGAGGGCGGCCCGCTTGTTGATGATGCGCGTCGATATTCGCGATTTTCCGATATCATGCATCAATGATCCAACACCCAGTTCGTGAAGAAATTGCTCATCCCGAAATCCCATTTGCTGAGCAAGGGCAAGTGAGAAGGTGCAGACATTGACCGAGTGGGTGTAGGTGTGATAATCAAACGATGATAGCGTCATCAGATTCAGGAATGAGTCCCGGCCCTTAAGGAGGTATTCCATATTGTTAGTGACGAGGTCTTTGGCTCTTTGAATATTCTCACCGTAGGTGGGATTGTTCCAGACCTCCTGCACCAAATTGGACGATGTTTCATACAAAATCTGAGCCTTTTTCTCTTCGGACACAGCCTCATCTTTGAGAATCTGCGGAAGATTGGCTTCGATATATCGCTGATATTGCGCCTTAGCCTCGGAGGTTATGTAAAGGCGGTCAACGCGGTTTTCGAGGAGTTTTTGGCGAGTCCGGTCGGTAAACGGCAGGTCAGCCGAGCGGTAGAGGACAAGGTTTCCATTGGCATTGATATAGAGGTCGAAGCTCAATATGGAATCGACCCGAATGGCGTCAAGGAGCACGGGGATAAACTTTTGCTCCGCACGCTGGCGGATGGCGGTGGAGGGCATGTGTCGGCTTGATTCGAGCATAGCTGTCTTTTCTGGGACTATTTCCTGTCTTCTATATATCGGCTAATCTCGCTCAGATTTTTGCATAAAAATGCCCCCAGTCCTATGGGGGCGTTTTGCAAAGGGAGAGTCGGGAAGGGGGATTCGGCAGGCTTAGGTTCCGTAGTTTTTGATGGTCATCAGCACGCTTTGGAGCGAGGACGAGATATCGGTCAGAACGCGGGAGTAGCGTTTGAGCAATTCGGAATATTGCCAGCGCATATGAAAAGCCGGCTCGGGGAAATCGAATAGGTCCAAAAGCGTTGGCTTATATATTTCATCGATATAGCGAATGACGTAGTAGGGATTCTAGTGTATTTTATGGTCC
>JBBTMW010000064.1:0-6101 GCA_038067995.1 Candidatus Zixiibacteriota bacterium | reverse complement strand
TTCGAGCTGATCCTCATCCCAAAGAATAGCGGAACCGCCCGTTCCAGTATTTCGTCCAGTGTGAATTCCAAGCGACTTGATAGTTCTGCCGACTTTCTGAGGCGGAACTTTGTAATTATCGCCTTTATCTTTATTCAATTCACTCGTAATTTCTTTAAAGGGCAAAGAACCATTTCTCACCTTCGGCCTTAGAAGGAGAATTGCAGACACAACGACTGCCTCAAAAGTCTCTGCCTTGTCTGCCAGCCGGTCGATTTCAATTTGTTTGAGTAATCTCTCAAGGACAGCTTGCCTATGGGGCGAGACGAGTTGGATAATTTGGAAGAGAGGTTTGATTATGTCCCCAAGTCGGCCAGCACACGGCTTTGCGATGTCTGGTAGCGTTTGCCCCAGATGCCGTGCCCGAAAAGCCAGGAGTCTCAATCTGAGAGGTATCGCTAAGGCGGGAGTGACTTCATTATCAAACCGCCTGCTACTTGCTCTCATGTTGATCTGAATAGTTCGAGTCTCAAGTATGCTACCGACAGCCCTATTCGTACCAATAATAGTTGCCCCAAAGACCTCGTAGTAGACAGTGTCCTCGAACGCTCCCCGATCTGGAAAGATCACTCGCGGGACTGTGCCGCCTCTCTCAAATCTGGAAAGCAAAACATCGGTCGTGTTCGCATGTTCGGCAGTCTTCCAAACATCCATAACGTCTATGAATAGTGTGGCGTTTAGGTTTTGCGCCACTCTTAGCAAGTATGCTTCTCGAAGCGATTCGACGTGCAGGCCGCGATATGCAAGGTATATCATGCCTTTCCCAGTGCGGCTTTTCCCCATTTCCGGTACACCGAAAAGTAGGATGATCGGCGAGTAGCTGAAATTCTCCATTGTGTACGTATGGAGCACCCATGCCGCGTTCAAATCATAGTAGTCCTCATGTGGAAGCTCGGAGACCGCCTTCAAATGAGTTTTCACGTCTTCGAAAAGCGCCTTGTCAGCGGCCTGTGGGTGTAACTCATTTTCCGCTTCATATACGGCAATCACATCCTCAGCTTTAAGCAACTCCCATGGAATTTTCTCTCGCGGTGGTGGCACACACACCTGGCCGTCTATCATCACATTGGTAGTGATTTCGAGTCCTATTTCATTCGTAACAAGGAACGCGGGCTGTCCGTTGTGCTCAACAAGATCGACCAATGTAGGAAATTGGGCTATATAGTGCGGTTTGTCTCGTTTTCTTCCTTGCCTGGATTTGGGAGTGGCCGATACTGGAGCGTCCCCAAGTTTCTCAACTGAACTTCCCGAATCATCATTGACTGCGTCGTCATCCTGCTTTGTCAGAGGCACTTCATTGTTCCGATTCTCTTGCTTACTTAGTAGTCTACCTGCATTCATTACTAACTTGCGCCATTGCATCGCAGCACCTCGTAGGCCGCGCCCTTTAGGCGATTGATGACTTCGGCATATCGTAGCGCCGATACCTTTGCGGTTCCATCGAAGAAAGTGCGAAGTTGATCCTGTGTTGGAACTTGAGATAGCTGGAAGACTACTTTGCGGTTTTGTCCAGTAGGGCGAGCAGAAACAAGCTCATTTTGGCAAGCTGTGATTAGGTAGGCCGCAAATGTCAGCTTCTCTGTTTCGTAGAGCGGGGGAGTTGCTCTCTTGGTCATGGGATTGACTCTCCATTTCAATTTCTTTCATTTTCTCTTCAGCGAGAATACTGGCAATGATCCGTAGCAGTCCCTCAAGGCGGGCGAGTTGCTCGGCTCTCCAATTTTCATCGCGATTATCCATGCTTCCATGAATAGCGAATTCAATGAAGGGAATAAACGGAAACAGGAATTGCGCCAATTTCCGAATACTCTCGTATCTATTTGGAATTGTGAGGCTTAGGTGGTTGGCCTTTTGGGCGACGTTGATAAGGGATTTTGTACCGGTCCAATGATTTTCGGATAGTATCGCGCTGAAGATAGTTCGGAAAGAACCAGGATTCCTTGCATTCTGGAGCTTTCGCTAAAGTCGAGTTATAGTAGGCAAAGAACTTCTGATAGTCGTCAAGTCTTCGATCTTTGAATTTCATCGAAAATGCCAGAATCGTCAGGGCGTGTCTGTTTCGTTGGTCTTCTAATTCAGTGAGACGGCGATCCGGATCGACGGCTTTTGATATCGCTCGAAGATACTTGTGATCGCTACCTATGGCGGCCTCTCGAATGACAGCATCTGCGCCAGGGGCAGTGATGCATCCAGGGTCAAGTTTAATCAGTTTGACCATGGCATCCTTTCGGAATGAATTGTCCTTTTCATGCTTCACTGACCAGAGAAGCTGTTCCATGCCCACTTGATATACAGCGCTACAAATGGACTCAATCACTGTACATCGAGTGGCAATCACTCTTCGATAAAACCTAAGCTCCAATTTTCTTCGATCTATCACTGACATCTTCTTGCCAGCAGTCCTGACCTGGCGCTTTAAAGTTCTCAAGAGCGAAAAGGAGTCCGATGCAGATAATTTCTTGGGCTGTCGAGTTCCTTTTTCGTCGATCCGAACTTTAATTTGATTCCCTGTTACTCGCAATGGCACATAGAATCGATAGTAGGCTGGCGCTCCCCGCCGCAGGTAAATCGAGCGAAATTCCTTGCTTTCACACAGCAGATTGATTTGTTCCAAACGTTCGACGGTGCCATTAAAATACCTCTTGATCGTGTGATAAAAGTGAAATTCTTCGTCTTGTACGCCATCGAAGCGAAAATTGCCATCTTCTTGAAACGGTGCCATAATTTCACTTATCGGCATTTTCACTGACAGGCGTTGTCAGCGCTGAGCCGACAAAGAGTGCATGCGGCGGCAATACTTAAGCAACTTGAGGTGAAGACTTGTCTAGAAAAGTTTGGAGGTTTACGACCCAAAAGAGTTTGGCAGGATGGCAAAATGTGATTTGGTAGCGGTGTCCCACTTTTCCCAAAGTAGGATACTGCTACAATATAGATAATCGGGTTTGCACGAAAACGAGTTCTAATCCCAGCTATTTCGAGTAATACACCGACAGCTTGGCTGAAACCTTCGTCCCCTTCAAATCCAAGGCAAATTCTTTGTTGTCATTGCCATCTACAAAGATGAGGAATCCCTTGTTCAGCAGCTTGCCACTGTACCACCAATCCACGAGCTCGGAGACGTTGATTTCTGTGAACTTGTCTGCACCCGTTTCGACAAAACTGCTGAACCGTACTGAGTCAATCGTTTCCACATCCTCTACGGCCATAAGTTCACCCGCAACAGGGAGATTGCCAGACACCGCCACTACCTGCACGGCAACTGCCTCATCAAGTAGAGTATCAGAGTCAATTGTGACTCGTAGTTCCGCCAAATCTATTCTGTAACCCGATGGAATCTTGCTTAGATCAAAAGTAAGAGCGAATCCGTTCAGTGGCGACGCGCTACTCCCCTGAAAGGAACTATACACGGTGGGATCCAAAATGATCTGCTCACCCAATGCGATTCCCGTCAGGCCGACAACGGCAAAAACCATAATAATCCCGATTCTGATCTTTTTCATGGCCTACTTACCTCATTTTACCAAAATCATTTTTCGTGTCGCCGAATACGATCCAGCTGTCAGTCGATAAAGATACACCCCCGATGCGACGGATCCATCATCATCAGTGCGACCATTCCATGAGACTACATGCTCTCCAGCTGTCAATTGCCGGTCAATTATGGTTGAAACGCGCTGGCCGAGCACGTTGAAAACTTCTATCAGTGTATGCTTCGATTCAGGGAGTACAAACCGGATTTCTGTCGTTGGATTGAATGGATTCGGATAGTTCTGCGATACTTCAAACGAGTATGGGAGTTCAACGCTTGGATGGGCATTTGCAACAAGTTTCTCGGAACCTCCCTCCGGCCAGCAATAGCCCAAGGACCCACCTGGATAGAGAGAAGGAGTGGTGTCAACCGAATTTACAAAATTCATATGGCCAATCCAGTAGTTCAGTTCCGCGGGAAGTGTTGGCGATCCATAGGCGCCGACAGCCGTTTTATTGCCTGGGAACCACTTGTAGTGACCATTCTGGTCAAAAATCACAGAGTCCAACCGAAACCAGTTTCGCCCAGTGTCTGATACTTGCCCTAGATCTACTGACGTGTTGTTGGCTCGCGTCACGAACTGCGACTCGGTAAATCGAAAACAGGAATTGCGTATGGTACATGCTGAACCCGATAACGAACTCGCATTTGTGACAACACCGCTCACCATGAATGCCGCCTTATCGGAAGATCGAATGCTATCTGAGGTAAATTGGCATAGATTTACAATCGCACCACTCGCATTGGCGATCTTGATTCCGTAGGGCACATTATTGAACTCGCAGTTGGTCACTTTGACACTTCCGCACCGCGACACAAGCTGAACAGATGGTTGTCCGGCTGCCCCAATGAACTGCGTAGTATAGAATTTTGAATCTTCAATAACTGGCGAAGCCACTGTTAAATACACAGGGTATTTTACATTATGGAAATAACATCCTCTTATTGTGTCGGTGTTAGAAACAGCGGACATGCGCACGCCATATCCGGCGGGGAAATTGACGAATGTGTCATTTTCTACGAGGAGACTGGAACTCATATTGGGTCCACAACCATACATCGCGCAATCTTCGAATCTGCTGTTCCTTATGATATTCCCGGTTGCATCGTTCTGAATGTAAACTCCCGCATATGCGTGCCTGATAATGGCGTTGTCAATCACAATCCTCCCAGAGTTTTCCATGTCCGATCGAATTCCGTACCATGAAGGATTCGCGCCGGAACCAGGATCCAGAACGATGCGATTTGTGGAAGTGCCTTGAATCGTTAAGTTCCCAAAAGCAAAGATGTCGATCCTGCTTATATCTCCAAAACCTATCGAGTCAGTGTTCGCCAAGATTGAAACGTACTTCGAGTTGATGGTGAGGTCCACGCCTGCTGGTACCGTCAGGTCACCTGTTACCGTAATTTTTGCAAAGAGCGGCCAGGTCCAGTTCTGTTCCAGGGCACCCTTCCAGTATTGAGAGTGGATTTGCTTATACCTGATTAGCCTGCCCTCGCCAGGCTGAAGAGTCAGGGAGTATCTCGTCGTTCCAGCGGAATCCCAGAGAGTATCAACCTTTGTGAGAATGCTATCCACAAGCACGATTTCGTTGTATCCAGCAGGAAAGTACATATTGAGTTTGGATGAATCCCCCGTAGCAGTTCGCTTGCTCACTACAAACGAATAGTCGTATGAGCCGTACTGCCAGAACGAGACTTCTACCTGTGCCGGTAGGGCGGAGATCGATTTTATACTGTCGATGAATGAACCGACAAGGGTCTTGACTGTAGAGTGACGACCCGCATCGCGCCAAGTCGCATTGAGAAAGAAGTCGGCGTTACGTTGAGCAAATTGATTGATAGCTTTAGCGGCGTCCCAAACGCCCTGATCATAGGGGACAATTTCTCCTGTGCTGCTAAGTTGCTTCATGAGGCCAGCCTTTAGGGGGACGGCGCCTGGTGAAACGTTCGTATCACACCCCGGCATCACATATTGCTCTTCGAACGAAGCGGCCATTGGTGTGCTTGACCTGACGGTTTTGACGTTTTCAACGTCAGCGGACAGTTGAACCCCTCCCGGTATTTGATAATATCCCAATCCTCTAGTGCCATAGCATAAAGCAAGATTGAGTTGAGCACGCATGCCATTCGGAGTCGGCAAGCCTCCTAACCTATGCCAGAGGGTCGGGTGGTTGATAGTGTCTTTATCACGTTCCCAAGCTGAAAACACCTGTGCGTCGTACCACCAGCTCATCGTAGGATTTGTGGCTTTCGTCCGTTTCACAATCGGCGTAAGTTGTGAATCACACATTTTATTCAACTGAAATATTGCGGAAGTGCTATCGGCTACATCGGTGGAAGTGTAGTTGGTGTAACAGGCAAATGGGTACGGATCGACTATCATGACGTCGCCGACGTGTTGCTGATATGTGTCTACGCCATAACTTCCGTCGGCCTTCGGAGCGAATATTTGCCACGGACGTTCTGTAGAAATTGTCTTTTTCGGGCCGCGGGCGGTAACTTCTGTGGCGCTTTTCAAATACCATGCCAT
>JBBTMW010000063.1:0-10870 GCA_038067995.1 Candidatus Zixiibacteriota bacterium | reverse complement strand
GTCGCAACCCTTTCGACGAGGACGTTGAAGATGTCAAGGCGGGCGTTAACCGGGGACATAGCGTCGTCCGCATGAACTTCAAAAGCAATGGTCGTGGTGGGATTGAATGGATTGGGGTAGTTCTGCATGAGCGTAAAGGTGGATGGAACCAATGTTGATTCCTCTCTCCCGCCACTTGCAGGTTGGTTGGGTCTTCCAAGGAATACCAGCGCTCGCGCCAGCAAAGTATCGACAGGATCGAGGCGGAGATCATTTATATTTTCAAGTGGGATAGTAAGCAGAAGGGAGCGAATGCTCCCATCCATGAATGTCGCGCAGGGCCAGGTGTGGTTGATTCGCAGAGCAACCTGGCCATCGCCGATGGCCTCGATTACCATCTGTCTCCTGTGAACCGGGTAGTCGGAGCGGTAGAAATAGGCGGTTGAATCAAATATTCGTCCCGAATCCACCGAGGCAATGAGCGGGTGCAAAAGAGACGTATCAACATAGCGCGCTCCAAAGTAGTTGGCCATGAACATCGAATCGAGAGACGCCATATCGGCGGCGGCGGAGGAAGTTACCAACATCAGTGACAGACCGTTCGACATCGCCGATTTCATCGATGACATTCGCCTGGCGTCGATTGCTCCGCCAGTCGAGTCTCCTGTGAACCAGATAATCGAGGGATAATCGCGAAGATTCGATATCGCCGGAACGCCTTGCGTGGCGATGTTCCAAACAGCGTGAGGAACGCGCAGGCGATTCAGAGACGACGTATACACTAGCTCAAATGTCGCCCCGCGATCATCGTCGACAACCAGAACTTCCGGAGCGCCAAGAGCTATCTCGAAGGGAAACTGCTGGCTGTAGCGAGAACCTCCTGCAACCGAAGGGAGCGAATCACAAGTAATTTCGAGCCAGACAGTGTCAATTATGGGAGAGATATTATCTCGAACTGTGAACGTGACTGGATCTTCGGGGAATATAGCGGCGGTGTCTGAATTGACCGGTTGCGCAAAACGGGTTGCGCCAGAGGTTACTAACGAGGGATTGCCTGAAATCGCAAACTGGTAGTTAAATCCCGGTCGCATGAGATTGCGAAGGACAGTAGAAAGGGAGATTGTCTCCCCTGCTTCAAAAAGACCATCCCCATCGCCATCCGGAACATTATCAGAGAAGATGGGAGGAATTGAACTATCCACTACAAACCACGGATGGGAGGCTGAGATATCCAGATTCGCGTACATTACCGAATCCACATCGCTAATCTCCCCGACTGCAATGCCTGTCTTGATGCCATCGTTTGTGAAAGACGATGGAGCGCTATACGAAAAGAACTCGGTACTTGTACCTGTGTGCCATGGGTCGCCCCCATCTCCGCGGTTACCACTTCCGAATGCGAGATCATTGCGGCCATCAGCCTGTTCCAGCGCGACGAAATAGCGGAGATTGTCACGATTCTCGGTTGGGGCAGAAAGATCAATATGGTAAATGAGAAGTCCCGGCGATGGCAGTCCAACATCGAAACCGGTCAGGCTTCTATTCTCAACGAGGAAGTACTCATACGGGCCGCAAGCGGCATTCTGAAGTTTATAGACGACCGGATTGTGCTCAACTTCGGGTATTGATGCCTGATGGATGTTTTGGGTGACGGTAATGGGTGTGACAAATCCAAGCTCGGCTTTGCACCATGCATCCAAATGGGCCGGAGTGCGGGAGTTGCCGTTGTAACTTCCGGCGGCCATGAGACTCCATCGACCAAGCCCTTGAGACCCAGCAGGAACGCCATCGATATCATACAGGTCGGGTAAACCTAAAAAGTGACCAAACTCGTGGCAGAAAACGCCTATCGATGATAGTCTGCCTGTCGAACCGTCTTCTTCCGGGTTCATCGTATAGGCGGAGACGACAACGCCATCAAGTGTGACCGATGGCGAGACTGTCCATTTGTGCGACCAGATTCCGTAACCGCCGGCCTCTGCACCGGCGCCAGAATGGACGAGTATGAGGCCATCACATGTACTGTCGCCGTCATGGTCGTATTGCGAAAAATCAATTCCCGCCGCTTCAGCAGCCATTGCGGCATCATAGGCAAGATAGCGGCCTCGTGTCAATCCATCATCTCCCCCTTCATACCAGGCGTAGGTGCGGGGCATTCTCAGCCAGCCGACTATATCCCCCTGAATCAGAAGATGCCCGTAGGAGTTTTCGAGGTAGTAATCGGTCATGGAGCCGGTACGATTGGCAATGGAGTCGGTCTCGCGATTTGAAAAAAGAATCGAGTCAAAATCTTTGCCCGTACCAAAGGTTCCTTGCCCCGAGGCAGGCCAGTCGGAAAAGTCGATTAAGAGCACAAGGGTGCGCATTGTGTCTATAGTGGCACTCCCCGCGCTGAGCGAAAGGCCATCAACCGTCGTCCGCTTCAAAATACCATGCTCGGCTGTGCAACCGCCAAGTTCTTTGAATGATTTGAGATGCCCCAGCTTGTTCTCAAGCGTCCCTTCGTCGGTCCAGCGCGCTATTGCCTCATCGGACGGTGCGATTGCAAATGCTTCGAGAGCGCAAAGGACAATAATCCACAGCAGTGTGACCGTGAGAGCGCGCAAAAAGACCGAATTTCTCACAAACCGGCCAATTATCAAAACTGGTTCGCCAAAGGATCTTACTGTTACTGGGGCGTGATTGACACTAATCCGCGTGGCACAGTCGTGCCGGAGTGCCTCCAGTTTCTCATTTCGAAGTGAAAGAACGACACGCACTTTCGCACGAGACACATGAGAGTGCCTCCGAAGTGATGGAAACGCCTGTTCAACAGTCCCTATGGAGTGGAGTGTGCGCATCTTATTTCACCAACAGCATTTTTCGCGTGACGGCCTGATCGTTTCCGACAAGGCGGTAATAGTAGAGACCGCTTGCAACGGTCTGGCCGTTGTCATTCTTGCCCGACCATAATGTTTCGTGATGCCCTACCCCAAGATGCCCTTGTACCAACGTCGCAACATGCTGGCCGAGGCAGTTGAAGACAGTCAGATGTACATCGGCGGAGCGGAGCAGATCGAAGGCAATCGTCGTCGAGGGATTGAAGGGATTAGGATAATTCTGATAGAGATGGAAAGCGCTCGGCAATACTGATGGAGGGTCATCAACGCCTGTCACTCCTTCAAATCGCTGTCGTACTTTTTGCGCCGTGGAGAAGAGATCGGCGACGCTGGAGCCTGCAACCATTGCCAGCGCAATTTCGACTGAGTCTCTCGCTGAGAGACTGAACGATCCGCCGCTTGCGAAGAGCATCCGGTCGGCGCTTGTCTGAGGATCAACATGGATCCCCGTTGTTGAGAGCATGCCATAGAGCTGAGAGGTTGTGAAGCCGACCTTTCCTGTTGCATTAGTGAGCGCCTGAACATTGGTCAAATTCTTGAGAAGCACAACTCCCGCCGCAGTTCCATTCGGCGCTTCCAGCCAGACGAGCCGTAGATCGGCGTCATAGTTGGCTTTGTCGGAGAGTGACAGATCGAAATCCGCCAGAAATCCCAACCAGAGATTGGTTTGAATGTCATTCGACTCGTTTACGAGATGGAAGCGAACCAGAAGAGCATTTTCTTCACCGAGAGACTCCCACGTTACGCTTTCCTGCGAAACGGTTATTGGAATCGGGATATCCGACTGGGTGTCCTGATACTGTGCAGTGCGGCGCGAGCTTCCGCCGGCCGAGAGTATCGATCCGCTGAGAGCAATTTTCGGAGTGAATTCAGAGCTTCGCGCGTTACCGAGGCTGTCTCGAAGGGCGCTCGACAATTGCAGGGCATTGCGTCCGACAACAATACCGGCCTCGTAAAGAATGTTGCCGCCTTCATCGAGACGCACCCCATGTCCGCCAGCGTTGTAGATTGAACCTGGGCCAAACCCAAATTGCCCGAAATCCGACACCGACGTCCGGAGGCGGCTTGTTGAGTGATCGGCGATTGCCCCAGCGGGAGGTATGCCGACGGTGAGTTGAAACTCAAGGGTATCGAAGATGGTGTTTCCGTTAAATAGCACCAGCGAAAATGTACGGCTGTCACCATGCACGCTGGCGGGATCAAATGTCAGTGATAAATCCGGCGCACTGACCGCGACGGTTCCGCCGGTTCCAAAGAAGAAGCCCGTTTGCGAAGCTCCCAACGAGACATCGCCGGAACTGCTGAGAATGCTCGCCGCCACCGATTCCATATTTCCGATGGCATTTGTTAAGATGATATGAACTGCTACCTGCTCACCGGGGAGGGCAATGCCATCGCCGCCGATGCTCACCTGCGCAATTTGAAAAAGGGGCGACTGAGGCGGAGTCAGGGCATTTATCATCTCCAGCGCATTGGGGAAACCGTTGCCATAGGCGTTGTCATTGCCAAATGCACCCAAGTCGGTGCATGACTGGATTATTGCTTGCTTGATTTCAGCCACGGTGGCATCGGGATTGTACTGTCTTGCGAGAATGGCCAATCCGGCGATGTAGGGGGCGGCCATGGATGTGCCAGTCATCAGATTGAATCCCCCACCCCTCCATGAAGAGCGTATCGAGACGCCGGGGGCAACGACCTCAGGTTTGATTTGTGTCGTATCGCATGACGACGGTCCTCGGCTTGAGAAACTTGCGACGACGTTGGCGTCATCAACTGCTCCAACCGCAAACGAATTGAGCGGAGTCGAAGCCCGGTCGGCGGGACTGCGAAGCGTTTTGGGATTGGGCCCCTCATTACCGGCGGCAAAGATTGTCACGATACCGGCGGCCTCGACGTTATCGATGGCGGTCCAAAATGTCGCATCACACGGAGCGAATAGCCCTTTCGGCACGCCCCAGCTATTGAGGATAACATCGGGGACGTCATCGGTAGTGGCTGGGTTGCCATCAGGGTTGAGCGCCCACTGAAACGCCTCGAGAATATCGGAGAGTGTCGTTTGAAATGGCCGACCCTGATCTATGACGCCAGCGGTCATCCATTCCGCTTCGGGTGCAACGCCAAACGAGTCCCCCGGCATGGCGCCGACCATGACACCCATAGTGTGGGTTCCGTGTCCGGCCAGATCGCGGGGCAATGAATCGGGAACTACTTTGGAGAACCACGTCGACGCCAACGGAGCATGATTGCCGCGCCACTTGTCGCTGAGCCCGGGATGCACTTTTTCCACGCCGGTATCGAACGAACAGACGAGTCGCCCCTTCCCTTTCAGTCCGCGGCTCCAGAGAGCAGGGACATTAAGACGTGACAACTGGGTTGAGACCGCGGTCGATAGCGCCGCTGAGCCAATGCCGGTGTCAACGGGTTGCTCGAAAACGATGGCTGCGTTTTCAACAATCTCCGCCACGTCGTCAAGAGCGGCAAGAGAGGCAAGCTCTGTCGCAGGCACTGTTGCCACAAAGGATGGGACAATCCACAGTCGTCGAATGGGGACGATTGAGACGCGATTGAGGACCGATTCGACTCTGCTCAGCGCCTGCGACTGAAAGCTCGTCAATTGACGGTGGACACGCGCGATTCGCTCGCCGCGGGATAAGTTTGGTTGAGAGGTGGATTGACTTATGTTGTCGGTAAGTTGAGACTGCTGTATGAACACGATGACTTCAATCACCGAATCATTCCCTACAGGAACTGAACTCTGTGCCAATTCCTGAAGATGTGGAGTCAATTTCTGTGAGGCAAATGAGTCGGCCGCCGCAAGACTAAGAAGCGCGGCAAACACAGTAATATGTAGTGACAATTGTTTTATCATCCCGTTATCAGTCCTCTCGCGTCACCCCTTGTCTTGCAACCGCCGTGCCCCTTCGGAAAGGATGAATGGATGTGCATAATTCATACTGGAAGCTCAACCGAAAGTTACCAAAAGAGCCGTAACTATCTTGATTACAATGACTTACGCGACAATCAAAGAGGAATAATTTTCTCGGATTGTGAATCAAGTTCGCAATACTCTGCAGGCAAGGCATGTGGTTGGTTGCTGGCTGGTATGCACGGCCGAGCATGGTGATTCAGCCTAACATTGAAGAAGAGTTTGAAGGGAGCCGTGATTATATTGGACAAATGAACGAAATTCGGAAGAGACTTTTGGGGGTTGATCGATCCCTGTTAATTATCCTGCTCATCTACGCTATCGTGCAAATGAGCTATCTCATCTTTTATTCCTCTCTCCCCGAATGGAACCAGCTTACCGTCGACAATCATTACCACCACAATTGGGCGCGTTCGATCGCGGGGGGCAATATTGTTGGTGATACAACCTATTTTCGCGCTCCATTCTATGTCTGGTGTCTCGCCATTGTATATGCCTTACTGTCGCCCGACATCTGGATCGCGCGATTGTTTGGATTGATTGTTGGGCTGGGAATCGTAGCAATGACCTTTCGGCTTGGCCTCAGAGTATTCGATCGCAGGTGCGCCATTGTCTCCGCTGTGGTGGCGTGTTTCTATCCCGCTTTGATTTATTTCAACGGTGAGCTTCTTCTTGATCCGCTCTTCACCCTTCTTGTTCTCTTCTGCATTGAACGCTTCCTGATATTCGATGATCATCCCGGTCGAACCAACGCCGTCTGGCTTGGGCTGTCTATCGGTCTTGCCGCTATCACCCGTCCGACGATTCTCATTGTGGCGCCGTTCTTTGTGCTGTGGCACTATTACCATTCGGGCAGACGTTCTGTGAAACAGTGGTTGACAGTTGCG
The DNA here is from genome assembly GCA_038067995.1 of Candidatus Zixiibacteriota bacterium. Lineage (GTDB taxonomy): Bacteria > Zixibacteria > MSB-5A5 > GN15 > FEB-12 > JBBTMW01. The sequence continues at coordinate 4,199 of JBBTMW010000063.1, read as the reverse complement.
GTAACAACCCTCGCGCTAATTCTTCCGATTACCATCCGCAACATAGTGGTAGCGGGCGACCCGGTCCTTATCGCTTCGCAAGGGGGAGTCAATTTCTTTATTGGCAATAACGCCGAGTCTGACGGAGTCTCAGCTGTCATGCCGGAACCTTTGGGCTGGAACTGGCAAATGTCGCAGGTTAAGCAGATAGCAGAGGAGCAGAGCGGACATTCTCTCAGACCGGGAGAAGTTTCATCCTACTGGTCATCCGAGGGATGGGAATGGATTGCCGCGCATCCCATCGACGCCCTCACCCTCTTTGCCCGGAAAGTGGCATTCGCTGTTTCCGACAGAGAGATATCCAACAACCGCGACATGAGTTCATTTTTCAGACGAGTCCCCTTTTGGGGTCTAAATCTGCTGGGGTTTGGGTTGATATTCTCTCTGGCAGTGGTCGCCTGTTTATTCGACGGCGATCGTCGCGGACTTTTCCTGGGCATATTCTCAGCTCTTTTTCTTTTGTCAGTCTGCGTTTTCTTTTACGCCTCCCGCTTCCGTCTCCCGATCATTCCGATTATCATCGTGCTTGCATCTCACGGGCTTTTCGTCGTATGGCAGGCGCTCAAGGGAGGGATTCGGCGATGGGGAATCGTGTTGGCGGTATTAGTTGCAAGCGGGATAATAACATACCTGCCGTTGGTACAGCTGAGACCGGCGACATTCTCGCAGGACAGCATGTCCCGCGGACTGTACGCCCTTTCGCAGAAAGACAACCGTACTGCCTGTGACATATTCGGCTCGGTGGTATCGAGCGACAGCGCCTATCCCGATGCTAATCTGAATCTGGGGGTGTCGTTTCTTCGACTCGGACATCCCGATTCGGCGATGATCGCATTCATCAGAGAGGCACGGCTCAATCCAGGACGCCACAAAGCGTTTATCAATATTTCTTCGCTCACCTTACTCGCTCGGCGCTATGCCGATGCCGAATCCGCGTCACGGCGTGCCACCATCCTCGCCCCGTGGGATCCACAGGGGTGGGTGGCCTTACTTCGGGTGCAGTACGCAAGCGATTCTGGTAATATCGCCGGACTGATTGCTATTGCTGACTCTGCCGTTCAAGCCACTCACAATGATGTGTCGGTGTTAACCGAAGTCGGAGCGATTCTCGGCGGGCTTGGAAGATATTCCATTGCGGAGAAGTATCTTCGGCTCGCCGTGACTTCGAATTCACCGCCGGTGGAAACGAACGACAAACTGTTTGGCTCCATGGACAGCTCACCGGAGATCGCATGGGACAAGAGCAAGTCCGGGGTGTGGTTTCAACTGGGGTTTATTGCCGGGGTCGACCAACGGTACGGCGAAGCAATCAATTGCTCAAGAAAAGCCATCGAAAGTGATTCCCTCAACGAGCGGGCGTGGGTCAATCTGGTGGCGGCCTATCGATCCACCGGTCAGGAACGGGTAGCGGACTCACTCGTGGTTGAAATATCTCGCCGCTTTCCCAAGAGCCAATTTCTCGACAGGCTCTGACGCCAGCACTTTTCGTAGGTCGGTGTTCCGACCCCGCCACAGGCGGGAGAGAAACCCGACATCCTCCTCCCACACAGTTGTCGGGTTTCTCTTTCGATTCGCTTGGCTCACCTCATTCGGAACCCGACTTACAAACAAAAAGGCAGGTCTGAACACTGAAGACAAACGAGCGCAGGAATTGCAAGTCACAAAAAAAGAGCCGACTGGGTGTCGGCTCTTCGTGATTGTCAGATATGAAGTCGAATGAGGCTACTTCAACGCATCCTCGGGTGTCCAGCCGGCATCGGCGTTCCATCTATCCTGAACAAGCTTCCATGCATTCTGGAAATCTTCACGGCTCCAGTTCGCCTTCGAATCCGGATAGCGCTTTCCCTCCGTAGCCATACCGAGGCCGCCGTCCCAGAGGTAGTCCATGATACGGTTAAAAGCCACGTCAAGATTTGCGTCGCGCTTGATTGCCGGAAGAGTAAAGTCCATGTGGACGGTTTTGTAGAAGCCGCTATTGAATTGGTGAGCCACTGGATAAAAGGAGTGATTATAGTCCGGCCCATTCGGATGGGATCCGCCATAAATCTTCCCATTGGTCGAGTCGCCTAAGGCCACGCCATTGTTGTACATCGAATAGAAAAAGTACATCGGATCGGTTCCCGGCGTCAGGCGTGGCGTCGGATTGACCTCTGGGAGGGCAGCCATTTCGCTTACCCAACGGAAAGGCGCCTTGATTGTATCTCCAGTAGTAGAATTTATAGATTGCAGGAATGACCAGTTGTAGTTTGCATGTAACAATGCCGTGTCAATGAAGAGCGGCGGCCACATTTCCTCCATCTCCGGAAGAGACCGTGCCCCCTTAAAGCTCTCGTTGCGAACCGTGTCACCCGTTCCACCGCCGTTGGCATACCACGACCATCCCGAATTATAAATGTGTTCCCGCCCGCTTGGCGATTCAACGCCGAAAAAGGCGGAATAAAGAAATGACAACGGCGGGACTGGCGCATAAGAAGGCACACCATTGAGCTGTCCCAAAACCGAACAGCGCATCTGAAGCCAGCAATTTACACCACCGCTGATGGCCTTGAGAACCGGGCCATAGGTAGCCGCCTGTTCCCATATGTTTGACTTGATAGCATGATCATTGAAGAGAATAACCACGCGGTGCTGAAGTAGTCGCTTGATTAGACCGAGCTGTGCGGGTTTTACAACATCAGTCGCAACGGTGAACTGGGTGTCGAGTCCCGTTGCCGTTTCCCAATTATGAATGTACTTCAGCCAAAAGGCGCTGGATTGAGTCGCATCAACAGCATTGAGTTTACCGGCGCCTGTCTGATTGGTATAGTCAATTATCAAAACATGTCGTTCGAATTTAGGATCGACGACCCCAATGCCGTTCTGCAAATAGGCAGGAATCGGATCGGGCACCCCCGCATCATCGCGGGACCTTGCCCAAAGAATAAACCGCAACTGCTGGGTCGTATCTGCCTGTGCATCCTTGAATACATTGAACAGTGTGTCGTCTGTATTCCGAACCCACTCATCAATGGCACCCAGCGAACTGTCGACAATTCGATTCAAATCATTTACCGGGTTCGTAAACGCGGTATCCTCGATAGCGAAATGAGGTTCAAACACACCGAAATCGGCTCCGAATATCGTTGCTATGCGGGAGGCATTGGACGGTCTGACGGTAACAGAGTCATACTTAACCGTAAAAGAATCCGGACCGTAAAATGTCGTGTCAAATTTTTCAAGCAATACTCCAGAGTCGTACACTAAAGCCTCGCGAGTGAGTAACACCTTTCTAAAATGCTTCGTAGCGATAATGTTGAATTGAGAGTCCGTGTAAGGGCCATACAACCGCCAATGGTAATCAAACGGAGGGGGATCCTGCGGATAGTCGATCAAGTCCGAGCCGGTCCAGCGGATTCTTACTCCTGATATTTGACCGCTCGGAAAGACTGAATTCACAAATGGCGTATCACTTGGGGAATAGCCGAATATCATGGTTTGCGGGGGGTGATCGTTTCTCGAAAATAATCGATAGACGACATCCGACGACGCCCCTTCTGCGTCCACCGCCTGAAGGAAAACGTATTGCTCAATGTATTGGCGAATCGGATCGGACATGTCGGCCGACATCTTGACTATCTGGCTGGTCTTCGGATCGGCGGCAGTGGGGTTTACTGTCAAATGAGTCCACGCACTGGAGCTTACTTTGCTGGTATCCAGAACATATGTAACCGGATCGATAACGCCGATGTCTGACCTGAGAACGACAACGTAGCGGAAATAGGCGATGATGCCATCGACATCACTGCCGTACCAGTTAATGATAGGGTTACGCGAAAAGCGCTGGAGATCGGGAGGAACATTAACAAAATTGACGTACGGCTTTTGATTCGTGTCCACGTCGCCCTTGAGGCGATCGGAGCATCCCATACTTATCACAAGAGCGGTAACGACAACCACCGCCAAAATGATAGCGAGATGAACAACCGGCGAAATATTGGTAACAAGTCTTTTCATTGCTGTGGTTTCCATCCTTAAAATGCGATGCCCAGCGTGAAGCGGTGCACCTGAGTGAGAATTCCGAAATCCTGCCAGGCGTAGGCGACGCGAATCTCTCGCTCTTCGCCAAACGGCATCTTGACGCCGCCGCCAAAAGTCAGGCCACTTATATCATAGTTTAATCT
>JBBTMW010000062.1:0-6036 GCA_038067995.1 Candidatus Zixiibacteriota bacterium | reverse complement strand
TGGAGAAAGGTTCTTTGGCCGGCTTTTTATGTATGGCATTTAGTTTTGAGAGTTCAAAAAGTTCGTCAACAAGTTGATTCAGGTAGCGGGCGTTTTGTAAACTAATATTGGTATATCGTTGGATTTCGTCGGTGGAAATCGAGTCACGTTTCATCACTATGGTTTCCAAATATCCTTGAATAGATGCCAGAGGTGTTCGAAGATCATGTGACACATTGGCGACAAGCTCCCGCCGGAGATTATCGGAGTGTTTCAGTTCCTCAATGTTGAGGGCAATAGTATCTGCCATTTGGTTGAAGGCCAGAGACAGGCGACCAAAATCATCCTGAGCGTCATCAGTCAGGCGCTTATCGAAGTTACCATTCTTGAATCCAGTGACAACATCCGTTACCGTTCGCAGGCGTTTTGTCATCAGGAAGAAGAAGACCAGCCCCAGGAGACCTGTAAATACGAGAGCTATCACCAGACCCCGGGCAATAGTGGAACTTAGAAATTGCTCTTTGATAGCATCCGACGCAAGATCATACTGTTCGCCGCCGAGAATCACATAGACGTATCCCGGCATGTTGTTCTTCAGCCTGATGGGCGACACAGAAAATGGTTTCTGCCGATTGAGATCGCGCGGATCATCTCCTTTAACCGAAGCAGTCGGGCCGCTTCTAATGAATTCGACAATCGGTTGGAGGGAAACACTTCCCCGCCTAACTTTTTTCGCCTGGTCGGCGAAATAGGCAAGAATCGATCCGGAAGAGTCAAGGAGATAGATTTCGATATGCGGGTTTATTACCATCAGGTAGTGCAACAAACTCTGGATGTTTGAGGTGAGAATACTATCCTGAACAAAAGGGGCAATTTCCAGCGCTACAGATCCGGCTAGATTGGCATTCATTTTCTGATCTGCTTCTTCGACAAAGGCAATTGAAGAGCGGACGGAAATGGTAATGTATATTGCTCCCATAAACAGTAGCAAAATCAAAAATAGGACCGATAACCTGACATAAAAACTGGAAAACAGTTTTCTCATTCGCCTAACTCCTTCGGTTCCGCAAAGCGATACCCATACCCCCAAACGGTCCTGATGTACATAGGGTTTGCCGGGTCATTCTCAATCTTTGAGCGGAGTCGGTTTATGTGCGAATTGACAGTATGATCATAGCCTTCAAATTGATACCCCCACACCAGCGCAAGCAGCTTTGCTCGGCTGTAAGCTCGGCCTGGATTCGAAGAAAATAGTTCCAGCAGATCAAATTCCTTAACAGTTAACTCGATGGGCTTACCGGCGAGTGAAATTTTGCGTTTTCTTACATCGATTTCCAAGTCGCCTATTTTCCTAAGCCCATTTTCAACCTCTTTGCCTGACGGATTGGTTATGGACTCAATGCGGCGAAAAATAGCCTTTATCCGGGCGATCAGTTCTCTAATGCTGAAAGGCTTGGTCAGATAGTCATCGGCGCCTAGTTCAAGGCCGACAACACGATCCAATTCTTCGGTTCTGGATGTGAGCATCAGTATAGGTGTATAGGATTGCGCGCCACGCAACCGCCTGCAGATTTCAAATCCATCAATGGTTGGAAGCATCAAGTCGAGGACAATGAGATCGAAAGGATTCTCCAAGGCTATGGTCAAACCCTGCTTGCCGTCACTACTGTGGACAGTATCAAAGTGTAAATCATTCAGGTGGAGACTAACCAAGTCTGCTATTTCCTTGTCGTCCTCAATAATCAAGATACGCTTCAAAGGGTGATTGTCTGTTGCTGTCACGATTGCCTTAATCCACAAAATGTATGGTCAGTATAGTATTGACTGAATTACGCCCCTCAATAGTGGCGACTATCAAATCCGCGAAGATTACAACGCAAGCGCCTCGAAATAGTTCCAGGTGGAGGCAAGTATGGTTGTAGTGCTCCCCGTTTAGCAAGCGTTCTCCAAGAAAGTGCTCGTGGTTAAGTTATAGGTGTCTTCGACCCGGCTCGGCGTCCGGTATCCCTGCGCCGAGTGTAATCAGGTCTCGTTATACGTTTCAAACCAGCCGTCGAGGGCGGTTGACAGCTCATGTGCGTCACACCACTCCCTCAGCCAGGTCAGCTCCTCCTTCAACGTCCGCATCATCCGCTCCGCGTCGGCGTTCCCTTTCGGAATGTTGTAACTGGTGAAGGTCTGTTGCCCCCCCCCACACGACACACTCCTTCATGAACTTCAGCGAGGTCGGCTGACTGCCATTGTCTGACATCAGGTGGAGTTTATGATTGCGGACTCCATCAGGGAACTGTCGATTGAGTCCACGATCCAGAGCCGCCAACCACTCTCGCGACGTCGCCGTTGTCCCGCAGTGATGCCCCACGACCTGCTTGGTGTACCAATCTTTCACCAGCACCACATACGCCCAGCCTTGATCAGTCATTGCCTTGGTCATATCGATTCCCCACCACTGGTTCGGACAATCCGGGCGTGGTTTTTGGTCGAGTCGATACTCTAGGTACCTCATGCGCTGTCTGAGTCGCCAACAGCTTGTGACCCGTCACCAGCTGATCCGATACGAAGTCGATACTCCAGCGTTGGTGCGGACCCATTGGCATTGCCGCCGGAACCCGAACGGTGCTGGCGCGCTTTGATCGTCTCCGCAGTCTCAAAAACAGTCCCAGTTCTCGATAGAGCCGTTCCGTCCGCTTGTGATTCACCATATAACCCTGTCGTCGTACCAGAACATGCAACCACTCCTGACCCCAGCGAGGGCGAGCCGCCGCCAAAGCTTTGAGCATATCACGGAGCTCATCGTTTCCATCCGGCTTCGATTCATACCGATAACTTGATCGGTGTAGCTGCACCACGCTACAGGCATGCCGCTCACTCATCTCATACTGAATTGCCATGTAGCCCACTACGCTTCGCTTGGCAGCGGGCTTTACCAGTTTTTTGAGAGAAGATCCTTCAACGCCGCATTGTCCAGCGAGAGATTCGCAACCTACTGCTTCAAACGGCGGTTCTCCTCCTCTAGCGCCTTCGGCTTCTTCGCTTCACTCACCGACATTCCTTGACACTTCTTTCCTCAGGTGTAGAGGGTCCACTGACCCATGCCATACTTCCGGCAGGCACCTGACACATTCAGCCCAGCCTCGACCTCCTTGAGGAGGCCGATAGTCTGCTCTTCGCTGTAGCGTGATCGTTTCATGTCCAGTTCTCCTGGGGGCAACATACCACCCCGATTTGGAGGTTTCAACTGGACCAGTTTAGAGGAGGAAGGTCAAAAGTGTCCGCCCTACAGCTCCGCGCACAGTATTTGTGCCATTGTAAGTACTCGCGGCGATTGTCAACGCAAAAGTGTCAAAATCTGACACCGTGATGCTCCTTTATCGGCTCCGTGTTGTTTTTGTGCTATCGCAATAGGCTATGTGCCTCGTAACATTCCTAATGTATTTACAACGGATGGCGACAATTAATAGCAGATAAAGGTTCATTGATCAACTTAAGGGGAGCAAAGTTGGGGGCACTGCATATGGAACAATCATCACATGCGCTGATAATGCTGGTACGGCGCGGAGAGATTTTTGTAATTTTTCTGGAGCAGGCCAGAGCGGGCTATGAAATGCGAACGACCCCCTAGATCGCTATGGTGGACTTATTACCCAAGTGCCTACCACGGGGAGCAAATGAATGAGACATGTCTTTCGTATGATATCATGTGAATGGTTCTTTGGAAACCGGAGGAACACGGATTGCCTCACGTTCTTACAAAGGGAGCAAGTTGAGCATTCCTAAAGATGATCTGCTGTTGCGCCTTGCCAAGCAACTAGCATTACATGGCCAGGAAGGTGCGCTGATTGCGACCGATCAAAGCGCCAAGCAATGCTATTCCCCGGGATCGAGAATCCTGCGGTCAGCCGCAGACGTTCGACAGCGCAGAGGGAGGCCTCCTGGAGAAACGGATTTGCAGAATCCCGATCCACAACGACTAGTTTTGGTTGTCGATGACGAATCAACAATAATTGAATGGGTGTCTGCTACACTTGCTAATCAAGGCTTTAGAGTCATTGGTGCAACAAATGCTATTGACGCAATTGATCAAATTCAGCGTCGCTCACAGCTGTCTTTAGTGATTACAGACATGAGTATGTCGCCCAAGGACGGCCTATTCGTACTTGAATATCTTCAACGAAATCTGAGGTTTGCACACATTCCGTCAATTGTATACTCGGGTCAATATGACGCGCATATCATCTGCCATGCGATCAAATGTGGAGCCATTGACTTCATTGCCAAACCCTGTCCTTCTGAAGTATTCTCAGATAGGGTGTGTGAAGCCATGGCGGAGCGAACACTAAAAATCTTATTGTGCTCGAGAGATACAATATCCAGCTCTATCCTTGCTAAAATGCTGAATTCGGCAGGATATTCTGTAGATCGTGTTGACGATGGGAATAGTGCACTAAGAGCACTCTCGTCAACACGAAGGCAACTGGTTATTACGGAGTTTCTACTGAACGATATGACTGGGCTGGACCTTCTTCAGGGGGCCAGCGCGCATTCTAATCCTCCGCCATTCGTCTTCATTGAAGAGCCAAGTCTAAAACTAAAGGTCGACACGGTAAAAGCTGTTGGCGGTTATGGGCTGATTTTCAGACCGTTTAAGAGTAACGAGATAGTGCAACTAGTTCGGTCTTTGGAGAGATTTATACAATTCGCCCATGCCCCCGGGATTTTGACTAAAATGCAGGTGCAAAATCCAGCCGATATCGAGACAAAGATCAAGGCATAGCGATAGTAGCGTGCAATATAGAGCGCAAATCGATCTCTTCGTTGCCGGAAGGTCCCCGGCCCGACAATCGCCAGTAGCGATTGAACGTGAGTCTAGGATTGCTCAAGGACACGACTTTTTGTGACCTCGGTGACCCAGCCCGAACAAGCTCTACATTCCACTCCTTTGAAACTGCCACTTGGAGCACGGCGGTCGTGATCTCGGCTGAAAAATCTGGATCAATCGCATGCACTTGTGTCATTTCCCGATGCGTCTCAACTATCCGTTCCAATGGCAAGCTTCTACGAACGCACAACTTTGCCGCCAACGAATCCAGGGTTGTTCTATATATCGGATTCAGGTGTTGTCTTGTCACCATCAATACAGCAGTCAGCACAATCACTTCGTTATCTGTGAATGCAGGAGGGGCAATATCCAACGCTCGTGTCAATCGGTATCCACCAGTGTTTTTGTCGAAATAGAGCGGAACATTTGCCTCAGACAGGCTATTCAGATATCGGTATGCTGTCCTTCGGGGAACGCCAATAGTTTGTTCTATGACATCAAGTGATACATCACGCCGATGACTAAGCAGTGATAGCAATGAAAGAATGCGATCTGTCTTAGACACATAATCTCCATTTCTAGTCGATGAAAGTTAAAGGGAAGGCGGCCTCCTGCGCCTTCATTCTATTTGCCCGAAAGCTCTTAAACGATAAGCAAAAGAAGGAGTGCAACATCGAGCAGGTCTGTGTAACTAGTTTCCGCGCTGGTGCCAGATACAGTTCCTGAAGGTGTTTCGGCGGGCGGATCACCAGTCATTGAGTCGGCCTGAACCGTTACCACTCCGCCGATCACGACGGTCATGAGGGACAGAAGAAGAATTAGGATGGGATAAAATCGTCGAACTGACGATGTTGACATAACACACTCCTTTTGATGAGGGGTTGACGTTTGACTCACGAACAAGGTGTGTGTCAAATACTGTGCCAAACTCTCGAAAACGAGTGCTACCGCGACTAATGTGAAGAGTGTTAAATACTTACGATCTTATTAATAGGGACAGGATATCTGACCGGCTCTGATAATTGACCGCCTCATGGCAGTCGGAATGGTCGATTGTGTTGTAAGGCTGGAAGTTAGATTAAAGTGAATGTGGCGCGAATGTGGCTGAGTGGCTAAATATTGGTGTTCAGAAAGGCGGGCGAATGACAAATTTTGCGATTTTTCGGCGCAAAGTTGTCAGAGGGATACCGAGAGATGCTGCGGCTTTGGAGCGATTCCAACTCGATCCGGCTAATGCC
>JBBTMW010000061.1:0-7664 GCA_038067995.1 Candidatus Zixiibacteriota bacterium | reverse complement strand
GTTAAATGGCTCATTATTGGCAGTAAAGCTCGCTAAATTACGGGTTTTGACAGGAAATTTACGGCTCGGATTCAGCAATTGGATGTTTGATCGGGCTGATTTGGAAGTGTACGAGTTGAGCGGAGGAGTTAAGTGCATGAAACTGTCAGACAGAGAAATTGATGGAGTCGTGATTCTTGAACCGAAAGGGAAGATTATGGGTGGCCCCGATGCCAGCCTGCTCCACGACCGGCTTCACGAATGCATCGAGCGCAACAAGCGCAAAGTGGTTATCGACCTCGGTCAGGTGGACTGGATGAACTCAACCGGCCTCGGTATTCTCATCTCCAGTTATACCACCCTCCTGAACAATGACGGGCAATTGAAACTGGCCAACGTGACTGAAAAAATCCAGTCGCTTTTGACGATTACCAAGCTGGTGACGGTATTTGACACGTACGACTCGGTAGACGAAGCGGTTCGTTCGCTCAAATAAACGATTCCTCCGGCCGGACCAACAACGTGGAATTTTACTGAGGCAGGCCAGGCGCGGCCTGCCTGTTTTGTCAGGAGCATACAGCATGAAGAAACCGATTATCGCCGGCAACACCATCACCATTCCATCGGACGCCGAGTATCTGACCGACGTCGACGTCTTTATCGAGGGGATTCTCCGCGGATGGGGCGTGGATGAGTCAACCCTTGCCGATATCGCCATATCTGTCTCTGAACTTGTCAATAATGCCATACATCACGGCAACAAACTCGCCGCAGACAAAAACGTCTTCGTGACGATCTCGCGGGAACACAACATTGCCCGCATCGCTGTTAAGGATCAAGGGATGGGATTCGACCCGACCCGTGTTGCCGATCCGCTCGCCGAGGAGAACATTCTCCATGACGCCGGTCGCGGCATCTTTATCATCAATGCCCTGATGGATAAAGTGGATGTTGACGCCACCGACAATGGAACGACCGTTACCATCACGAAAACATTTACATAACCGGGAAATCTTTGTGGCCGGGAATTGTCAATGAGCACAAGCCTTTTTCTCCAGTTAATTCTCCACTTTGTGAGTGGCGGATTTCTGGTGATGCTTGCCGTCACTGTCCTGCGGGACAATCCCGCCAATCGCCTCAATCGGATCGCTGGAGGAATGCTATTCTTCGCGGGATTCGGCCCCGTTGTGATGGGAACCGGAGCGATCATTGCCGCGTCGGCGACTCAGATGGGCGAGAACCGCCTTCTTGACACACTCTCACACATCTGGGAATTATTTTTCCCTCTCCTTGTTGTTTTTTCGTGGGTCTTCCCTCTCGACCGGCTCAAGGATTTTCGCTATCCCCGACTACGCCACCTTTTATTCGTACCGGCATTTGCCCATGTGGTGCTTCTTGGATTCTACGCTCCCCTGTCAGGAGTGCTTTTATCGATCAAGAATTCTGCCAGCGATAGTGGCTTCAGCTCGATCCTGTTGGTCCCCTTTGCAAAACTGGCATCATGGCTTCTCCTTTTGATCGGGCTGACTCACACTTATCAGGATGCCATCTTTGGCTCTATCAACATCATTCTGGTACTGGCCGCGGTCTACTTTTTTGAGTCCGGACGCGCCTATGTCACCAACCCAAGGCTGTTGACTCAGACACAGACCATCATGTGGGGACTGCGCGTGAGTCTTGGCGTTTTTGTGGTCGCCACAATCGGCAGGCTAATCTCACCAACCGCCGTAGCCGGGTCCATTTATAATTCGTTACTGTCGCTGTCCGCCCTCGCAGGTGCGGTCATCTTTGCAGTGGCGACAATCCGCCATCAATTTCTTGATCTGCGGTCGTTCTTTCGCCAATCGTTCGTGAACACCCTCGCATCGGCGGCTTTGGTGGGAATAGCCATTCTGTTAATTTTAAAAGCTGAGACGATCCTTGAGCCACTCTTTGGCGAGCAGGCTGATATCATAAGCTACACGTTCATTGCGTTGATTCTCCTTCTCTTTCAGCCCGTCAACGCATGGATCGACAACATTATCCGGGCGATGTTCATTCGCACCCGCACCGATCATCGCAATGTGATTGAGCGGTTCTCGCGGCAGGTTATCTCCCTTTTCGAGCCGAACAGACTTCGGCATACAATTGAGGAGGCATTGCAGACAACGTTGTTGGTCGAACGAATCTATTTCGTGCTGTATGATGATTCGGTAGATGAGTATGCGCTTCTTCCTACCGACGACCACCCCCGACGCATTGTGCTTGATCGCAACGATCTGATGTTGCGTGGCATCAATCTGCTCGATAAGCCGACCCTTCTCTCGTCGCTCGCCGATTTTAGGGAGGGGGCGCATCTCGCAACGCTCCTTGACGAACGCCAGATTCTCCTTGTCCTTCCGCTCAAGGATTCCACCCATCTGCTCGGCTTCATAGGCCTGACCGACAAGATATCGGGGTATCGCTATTCTTCGGATGACCTGAATCTTCTGGGGGTGCTTTCAAACCAGATGGTAACCGCCCTGACCAACGCCCGACTCTATAGTGACTCACTGGAACGACTTCGCCTTCAGGAAGAAGTCACCATGGCCCGCCAGATTCAGCTCGATCTCCTTCCGTCTTCGCCGCCGTCGTATGAAAATGTCGCCATTTCAGTACACTCCACTCCTTCTCGAACTGTCGGGGGAGACTTTTACGATTTCATCAAAATCGACGATCACCGATTTGGCATCGTCATCGCCGACGCCTCCGGTAAAGGAATGCCGGCGGCCCTTCTTATCGCGCAGATTCAGGCAATCATCCGAAGTGAAGTGTCCAACGGCAACGACATCGGCAAGATGCTCTTCAACATGAACCGCCAGGTGCATTCCTCTTCCTCGTCCGAGAAATTCGTTACGCTGTTTTATGGTGAGTTGGACACTCGTACCCGGACGCTGAAATACGCCAACGCCGGACACAACTACCCCGTATTGGCACGGTCTAATGGTTCGGTTGAGTTGTTGATTACAGGAGGTCCGCTTATTGGTGCGTTTCCGAGTCTTCGGTATCAGGAAGCGTCGACTGTTCTGGAGGCTGAGGATTTTCTTTTCCTCTTCACCGATGGACTTTGCGAAGCCATGAATGAAGCAGACCAGGAATATGGCGAGGAGCGATTGCAAACCTTTGTCAAAGACAACCGGCGCCACGATCCCGAGGCGCTGATTCAAAGTATTCTGGCCGACGTACGGTCGTTTGATCCGGCCGATCCCCCACGGGATGACACAACAATTGTCGCTCTCAAGATTATGGGAGGAATAACCAGTGGCGGCTGAACGACACGATGCATTTGACGCTGATAAACTTGAGGAGCGCAAACGTCATCACGGGGGCTACCGTTTTTGCCCGCTATGTTCCTCCCGGCTTGAAGAACGTCGCCTTGACGGCCACCTCCGTATGGCCTGCAGTTCCGAGGAATGCGATTTCGTTTTCTATCACAATCCCGTCCCTGCCGCAGGCGCGATAATCGTTGAAAAGGAAAAGGTGCTTTTGGTAAAGCGCGCCCATCCACCGCGAATCGGCGACTGGTGTCTTCCTGCAGGATTCATGGAATGGAGCGAACACCCCTCGGTGACAGCCGTCAGAGAAGTTGAGGAGGAGACTGGTTTGAGAATCAAGATTACGTCATTTTTTGATGTCTATGTAGGCAATGACGATCCCCGTACCAATGCGGTCCTTATCCTGTATCTTGCGGATATCGCAGGAGGGGTGCTGAATGCGGGAGATGACGCTATCGACGTGGCTTGGTTTCCGCTGGACGTCCTTCCTGATAACATTGCCTTCATTGCCCATCGGCAGGCTTTGGCCGATTACCGGAGAAAGATAGATAACCCCACGGTTTGAACTGTTGTTGACGGAGCCGAAGAAACCAGATTACCTTCAAGCACTATGATTCGTTCCCGTTGCTCGCTTCCTAACCTTCCCGTCTTTATAGCCGGGGTTGTCTCACTGCTCATTTTTGTTGGCGCCGCCCAGGCTCAGTACACCGAAATAAAAAGGGAAAGCGCCCGAGTGCCGGCCCTTCGCATTCTGTTCACCAAGAAGCTTTTCATTCTCGAAAGCGGATATGGAGAAGGAGCAGTGCGAGAATCATATTCGCGCAAGCAAATCGAAGTATTCCCGGAGGCGGTCAAGGCGGCTCAGAAGACGGTCATTGATGCCGGTGGATTCCACGTTGGGTCCGAACCCCTTCCTTTGCAGGACATTTCATCGGTGTCAATTGAACGATGGGTTGATACGACAATTCTGATTTTCTATCGCTTCAGCCCAGCCGCCGACAGCATTGCTCGAAGCCGCAAGGGGCATCGCACCACCTTCAACGACTTGATAAACGTTACTCCAGGCGATTTTTGCCGCGGACATATTTTCTCCGTCGTAGGAAACGTAATTGTGGACGGTGAAGTGCAAAAGGATGTGATTTCTCTCTTTGGCAATGTCATTGTCGGAGCCGAAGCAGTAATACGTGGGGACATCGCGACCATCGACGGCACTGTCAAGATTGCCCGTCAGGCCTCGGTCTATGGAACAGTTCATTACGAGAAAGAGAAACGAAAATTCCTGAGCCAGAGACATCGCGATCGCGATTATGTCTCCTGGGGGCCGGCGTTCGGGTATAACCGGGTTGATGGCGCAACGCCCGCGGCGGGGATTCGATTCGACGACCCCGACTCACTGCTCCCGTCGCTGTGGGTGAATTACGGTTATGCATTTGAATCCGGGCGCATTCGGTTCAATGCTGGTTTCGACCAGCCCCTCTATCGCCCCACCCCGGTCTTTCTTGGCGGAGAGATGTATCAACGCCTCGGTTCCGACGACGATTGGATCATTGATGATGTCGAAAACACAGTCTTCGCTCTGTTGGTCACTGAAGACTTCAAAGATTATTATGAGGCCCGGGGTGGACGGGCTTGGATACGAATCCAGGATTCAGGTTATTGGAATATATCCGCCGAATATCGTGTCGAGGAAACCCAATGGTTCGATGCTCAACCAAACCTCTTTTCACTTTTGGGCGGCGACAAGCGCTTCATTCCAAATTTTGGTCACGCCCCGGGAGAGATGCGCGACGAAGGGATCGCCGAGATAGACTCATCGACAATGGCTGAAATTCAACTCAGTGCGCAGTATGACTCTCGCGATGACGAAGAGCCGCTCGCTCATTCCGCGTGGATCATGACGGCCGCCCTGAATTGGTCCGACCCTGACATTGGATCAAGCTTTGATTTTCGGCGCTACATGGGAAGCATCGCCCGTCAGCAACGTTGGACTCATCGTACGCTTCTCACCGTCCGTGCTTCCGGAGGCGGCAGTGACGGCTACCTTCCTCTTCACCGGCGATTTACCTTGGGAGGGCTTGGAACACTGCGTGGCTATCGACACAAAGAATTTTTCGGGAGCCGTTGGTGGATGGCGAATGTTGAATATCGAATTGATCTGCCAAAATCTCCGCTTTCCCTTGGACTCATCTACGATGTCGGCCAGATTTCTAACGACGCTCCGCTGAATCGGAATATCGAGGTCAAACATTCCATCGGAGTTAATGTCTACTTTATTGAAGATGACTTTTCTCTCAGTTTTTGCCGTCGCCTTGACGGTATCGACAAGCCCACCCTCCAAATCTTTGCCCGATTCAGTCACGACTGGTAGACCGCCGCTTCAATTGAATGGCGTAAACGTTTCCATAACAACACGTTACGCCGCCAATAAACCTTCCCTTCAACGTCCCGCATGTACAGTGATTGGCCTTAAGCAATCCACCCGATCTTCCGATACAATAGCAAGATAAGTCAATCTGAAGAAGAAGGCGCAATGAAACCAGCGGAGAAAACCGCGCCCCCCCTCACTGGCGCGTCCAGGACAGACAAAATCGGAGCGAAGGCCACAGATCCGTTTGCGGAACTTGAGGCCACTCTCGATTCCGTTGCCGAGACCAATCCTCGTATCGCGGCCGGTACATCCACCGACAAATCGGCGACCGATTTGAAGGCACTCCTTGAAGTGTCACGCATTGTTAATTCTACTCTTGTGCTTGAGGATGTCCTTGAATTAGTCATGCGCAAAGCGATTGAATTCATGCAGGCCGAACGCGGCTTGATCATGCTTCTTGACGAGCACGGCGATTTGCAAACCACCTCGGCATACAATCTCTGCAAAGAGGAAATGCTTCAGGAAGAATTCAAGATTTCCAGTTCGGTTGCCGCCCGCGTGGCTCAGACCGGTCAATCAATCTATACCTCCGACGCCCAGCAGGACGAGCTCTATGCCCAGCAACGCTCGGTGGTTGAACTTAATCTCCGCTCCATCATGTGCGTTCCACTCCGCATTCAGGAAGAGATTATCGGGTGCATTTACCTCGACAACTCCAGCCAGGCGCGGATGTTTCTCAAGTCAGATCTCTATCTGTTCGAACTATACGCTCAGATGGTGGGCACCGCCCTCCACAATGCCCGCAACTATGAGCGGGTCGACCGCCTGCAGAAATTTAACGCCTCGGTGGTCAATACTTCCCCTATCGGATTAGTCGTTGTTGATGCGCACGGACGGATCGCCGCGATCAACACCGCCGCGCTCGAAATCTTCGATCTCAATCGCGAAGATATCCGCACGATTAGCTCACAGGCCGATGCTACTCGCTTTGTGGAGAGTCTTCCCCGCTCCGAACAACCGCGGTGGGCTTACATGGTGAACGCCGTCTTGAAATCGCGTGAGGATTTTGCCGATTCACGGTTCTTTCACAACACCGGTTATGTCGAGAAAGCCCTGAATATCAAGATATCTCTCTGCCGCGAGCTTCCCAATGGCGACGACGGCATGATCATATCCGTGGAAGACGTTACTGAAAAAGTTATCATGGAGAAATACGTCATTCTCTCCGAAAAGCTGGTTGCCAAGGGAGAAATGGCGGCCTCCATCGCTCACGAGCTGAACAACTATCTCGCCATTGCTTCGACCAATGCCGAATTGTTGACAATGAATGTCGACTCCGGAAAGTATGACAAGGCCAAGTTTAACAGCAAATCTGTCGTTGACAATATCTTCAAGATTAAGAGGTTTGTGGACAATCTGATGGATTTCTCGCGACCAGAATCGGAGTACATCAGTTATGACCTCAAACACCTCATCGAGGATTTGCTTTTCTCGTTGCGAGTCCAGACGCGATTTAAGCGCACGCAATTCACACTCAATTTGAGCCAGGAATGCCCCCCACTCGAGATCGACGTCGGTCAAATCCAACAGGTGCTCATGAATCTGCTAAATAATGCCGCCGACGCCATCGAAGAACGAGCCATCAAAGAAGAACAAAATGGCGGCGATTATGCCCGGTGCATTTCCATCACTACCTCGTGGAATGGCACGGCTGAAGTTACCAAAGTCACTATTACTGACAACGGAATCGGTATGTCTGAAGAGACGCTTAAAAAGCTCTTCACCCTCCATTTCACTACGAAAAAGGGTGGACATGGCCTCGGACTCTCCAACTGCCGTAAGATCGTCAACAATCACAATGGCGAACTTACCGTCACGTCAACCCTGGGCACGGGAACGACGTTCAACATGACTCTTCCCCGATTCCAGAAAAAGACCCAAGAACAATAGCCATGCCCCCGCCGCTCACTATTTCGGGGGGACGGTTCAAAGGACTTCTCGGACGAGGAGGCACAGCGGAAGTT
>JBBTMW010000060.1:0-7581 GCA_038067995.1 Candidatus Zixiibacteriota bacterium | reverse complement strand
CCAGCGCAAATTGCTAGCGCTGATACCAACGGTGATTCTCTCGGGGTGATTAACGTGGTAGACCTCACCTATCTTGTTGCCTACCTCTTCGGTGGCGGCCCTCCTCTCATCTGCGGGACTTAGTAACTCTACCGACCGTAACGCCAAATCTGGATCGTCACTTGCAATCCACTATAATCTGAGCGGCAGACGACTCTCCCCCGGAAGGCGATGGTGTACTGGAGTGTCCTTTTGTCCTTCGACTGCTCATTATTCGACCCTCCTGTACGAAACTTCCCCTTTATGGTCTCTGTTGGGCTAAGAGGCAGAGACGACTGCAGGACACCCTGCCCGACATCCTCGGACACAGCGGTTGTTTTTCCTCTTGTTTTCTAACCTGCAAGACACGCCTAACAGCCTTCCCCCAAGGCAGTTGGGCGTTGTCATTTCCGGGGGCGAATATCGGGTGAAGGCAATCTATAATTCATGACTCGTAGTCTGTTTGGGCGGGATTATGCTCAATCCCGCGCCGGATGGTTATGCTCCATGGGATAAATGATGGCGGCAGTGAAGACAATGCCTCCCTACTCAAGCTAGCTCACAAAGGAAAAGAATCCCACCCAGCGGGCTTGTTGAAAAACCCTTCAATTTATACTGCACCCACAAAAGTGTCACTCCCGCGAAAGCGGGAGCCTATCCAACTCTTTGTAAGACAACGCATCTCGTCTGCGCTCGATGCGACGTTCCGAAACACATTTCACCAATTTCGAATCAATGCCACTTTTTCAACAAGCCCCAGTGGGCGGGCCACCAAGTAAGAGTAGATGACTGCCTCTCTCGAAAAGTCTCGGATGGGCGAGAAGAATAAAGGAGAAGGCAATCGCATTCGCCTGCCGCATTCTCAATCCCAACCCCTACGGGCAGACCCCAACTGATCCACCTGAGAAGAGAAAGGAAACTATCTTTGTCAGATCAACAACGTTCACTGAACCACTGTCATCGACGTCGGCTTCCTGAGCACAGGGCGGCGCCGCTCCACCCTGAAAGAGACGGGCGACAAGAAATGTCACGTCGACAACATTGACTGTATTAGTATGATTGCAATCCCCTTCTTTGACACAGCAGGGACCACCGCCACCGCTTGGTGTGCCGTCGACATGCCCCCACACTTCGAATTCGTCATTGGCTAATGTAAGAACGTTGTTGTTGTCACCTGACCAGACAATAATAATTGCCGTGGCGGTCGGGTCGTATATGACATCGGGACGACGGCCATCGAATGTTGGATCACCGTCGACCCCCATGAAACTCACTCTCTGATCGTTGACACCCGTTTCCACGCCTGTCGTTCCTGCGATTGTCTGCGAGTAAATTTCTTCCTCGCCGTCTACTGTCGTTCCGGTAAGGTCGTCAGCATCCCATACCACCATATATGTGTTTCCGGAACTTGTATAGGAAACAGCCGGATGCTGGGCGTCTGACAAGGGGTCGCCATCAGCACCAACGTCGCTTATGCGGAAGTCATTGACTCCAATTTCAGCGGCAACATTTGAAAGACGTTGTCCATATATCTCTGATTCACCGTCAGTAACATCGTCTCCCGCCCAGACAATCAGATACTGATTGTCGGTTGAGTTCCACACCGCATCAGGATTCTCGGCGTCAAAGTTAAGATCACCGTTTGGACCCATATCACTAATGCGAGCGTCATTGGTACCAAGTTCTGCGCCGGTGGAGGCATTGATACGCTGGGAGAAAATCTCGAATTCTCCGCTGACAAGGCCGCCGGAGACATCTTCGCCCGACCAGGCCACAAGAAACTCGCTGTTTGTTGTGTTGGATGCAACGCTCGGAGTGAACGCATCGATACTTGCATCCCCGTCAGTTCCCATATCGCTGATGCGAAAATCGTTGGTGCCGACTTGTGTTCCGGTGGCATCCAGTAACTGCCCGAATATTTCCATCTCGCCGTCGACTAACAGACCAGTATTGTCGTCTCCTGACCACGCAACCAGATAGCGTCCCGTTGTAACATTAAAGGCAACCGCTGGCTCTTCGGCGTCATACAGATCACTCAGATCAGGCCCCATATCGCTGATGCGAAAGTCGATAGTACCGGTCTCTGCAACAGTTGCGCCTGCAAGTCGCTGACCGTAGATTTCAAACTCACCATTGATTGCCGTGTTTTCCCCCGACCAGACCACGAGATACTCGTTGGCCGTGGGATTGTAAGCGATTGCAGGGGTGACGGCGTCAAAAAGGGTATTGCCATCCGCGCCCATATTACTGATGCGAAAATCATTAGCTCCCAGCTCGGCTCCAGAGGAGGCGCTGATTCTCTGGCCGAATATCTCTTTCTCACCGTCAACGAGTGTACCGGTGGTGTCATCCCCTTCCCAGACAACCAGATATTCTTTGTTTACGGAATTGTAGGCGACGGCGGGGACATCGGCGTCGTAGTCGATATCTCCATCCACTCCCATATCGCTGATGCGGAAATCATTGCTCCCTGTCTCAGCGCCGGTTGAGGCGAGTACCTGCTGACTATAAATCTCAAATTCATCATCCACGAGACCGAGTGTGTCCTGATCTCCTTCCCAGACAATGAGAAACTTTGATAATCCGTACGTCACGGCTGGCGAGGATGCGTCATAAGAATTGAACCCATCGGTCGCCATGTCTGAAAGGCGAAAGTCGCTGGCACCAACCGTCGCACCTGTAGATGCACTGATTCGCTCGGCGAAAATCTCATTTTCGCCGTTCAACAGGGGACTGGCGTCGGTATCCCCTTCCCAAGCCGCCAGAAAATTGTTGGCCGTTGGATCCCATGCAATGGAAGGATTGCCAGCATCATAGTTATTGTCGCCATCGGGTCCCATTTCGCTGATGCGAAAATCGTTCGTGCCCGTTTCTAAACCGGTAGCGCCATCTATCAGCTGACCGAAGATTTCTATCTCACCGTCGACTGTGACGGCGTCATCGTCCCCTTGCCAGACTATGCCGTATGTATTGGAGGTCGAGCTATAGGCGATTCTCGCCCGGCTGGCATCGAAAGCCGCGTCGCCATCGGGACCCATATCACTGACTCGAAAATCATCAGCTCCCACTGCAGTGCCGCTGGCTCCGGCCAGTCGTTGCCCGTAGATTTCGTATTCACCGTCGACGAGCAATCCGATGTTGTCTTCCCCTTCCCAAACAACCAGGAATTCATTATTGACGGAGTTCCATGCCACTGCCGGAGAGTATGCATTCCAGAGCGTGTCGGATGCCGGTCCCATATCGCTTATCACAAAATCATTCGTGCCTACTTCGGCTCCTGCCGATGAAATGCGCTGTCCGTAGATTTCGAATTCACTGCTAAAAATGCCGTTCTCGCCATTCCATACCACCAGGAATTCGCTATTTGTCACGTTGTATGCCACATCCGGACTATCGGCGTCAAATGCCGTGTTGCCGTCGACTCCCATATCGCTGATGCGGAAATCATTTGCGCCTACTTCGGCGCCGGTTGAGGCATTGATGCGCTGTCCGAATATCTCACTCTCTCCATCGACCAGAAAACCGCTGTTATCGTCACCAGCCCACACCACAAGATATTCGTTGGCCGCGGGGTTGTATGCCACAGCCGGATGGGAGGCGTCGTAGTTGGGATCGAGAGATGGTCCCATATCACTGATGCGAAAATCATTCACGCCGACTTCAGCGCCGGTGGATGCGTTTACACGCTGGCCATATATCTCGTACTCGCCATTGACTGTGTTCAGGGTGTCATCTCCTGCCCAGACAACCAAATATTCCCCATTGGCGCTATTGAACGCCACATCGGCTTCCTGAGCGTCAAAATCAATATCACCGTCCATTCCCATATCGCTGACACGCAGATCAACTGCCGAAATTGTCGGATCGATAGTAACTGGGTATGTTGCAGAGAGCAGATAATGCCTGTCAATGCGGATTGCCGTTGATGTGGACGTTACCTCCATCATCGCAGGAATCTGTGCCCCGGAGGCGTCGAATACGCGCACTCTGCCCAGATTGACTTTGTTGCCGCCATTCTCCCACTGCCACCCATAAGGGGTTGCAGAAAACGCACCGGAACATTCTACGGCGCCAGTAATGACAAACAGATCGCCAGATATCGCAGGAGCAGATGAAAGGACAAATCTCTGTTCAATTCCTTTTGCACCGAGCAGATATTCTTCCCGTACATCGGTCCGTTCGTACGCTACAACTCGGCGAGATGAAGCTATCGGGATAGCCTCTTCACATGCGACGCGACCTGACGTACTGCCATCTCCCACTCCCGTAAGCTTCCATCGCCATATGAAGGCCGAACCTTTCGGAGTGAATGTCACTCCCTCCGTCGAGAAGAGGGCATCATGATAATTGTTAGCCACTGCAAGTCCGTTTACTTCAGTCGTAATTCTGTTGAATGCCGCCGACACCGCCTCGTCTTGCGAAATGATCGGAGCGGCATAACAATGCGACGACATTGCCAATGCCACCCAAATGACGACGGCAATAGCTGAATTGCTGACCATACTCTTCTGATTTATGACACGATTACACTTCATACGAACATCTTCTCTCTGCAGGCAAAAGCGGCTCAGGCCGATTCAGACCCTGCTGTCTGTTCAATTGTTCTTCGATAGCGGCCATGCTCACCGGCGTTTATTCCACGCGGGGCGGGGCAGTTGAAATATCGGTAGTGCGCGACATCAAGGATGCGCCAGACAAGTTGTTTGAAGGTGTATCCGCCTGTGCGAGCGGCCATCACCAATCCCCCTTTGCCCCCAAGCGTTGCCATCGAATTGATTTCCAGAACATAGGGGTTGCCGTCTTTATCAAGTCGGATATCAAGGCGGGTGTAATCGCGGCACTGCGTCAGGTGAAACAGCCTCACTGCGATTTTCTTCAGTTCCTCGGTTTTGGCTTCTCCGAGTGGAGCGGGACAGAGCTTTTTCGGTTCGATGCCTGTCTTGTGGAACTTATCCGGCTTTGTCATAATGCGCACTTCGCGGTCGCCATAATCAAGTTCCACAATTGGAAGCACCTCAACTGGATCATTGCCAAGAAGCGCCACGGCTACTTCGCGGCCGTCGATATACTCTTCTACGAGGGCTGACTGCTGAAAATTCGTAATGACCTCATCGACCGCCGCCACCAATTCCGTCTTGTTGTGCACCAGCCGCAGACCAAGACTTGTCGATTCGCGGCGCGGCTTCACAATAAACGGCCATTTCATTCCGTCGACATTGCCATCGGGCCTTTCGAGCACGCGGAAATTGGGAGTGGGAATGCCGTGCAGTTGCATCAGCAATTTCGTCAGCACTTTATCAAGAGCGACCGTGTGGCAGAAAGGACTTGGGCCGGTGTAGGGGACTCCGGACAACTCGAGCATCGAGGGAATATGGGTGTAGCGCGATTCCCCTTGAATACCATACGCCATGTTGAACACCATTCCCGTGGGGATACCAGTAGATGGATCAGGAGGCATGAATTGCATCAACCTGTCAAAAAGAGTGATGTCCCCTTCAAGGACTTCCACCGAGTGTCCAGCGGTGCGCAAGGCATTGATGACCGCCTGTACCGAGGCGCGTCCGTACCGCTCCTGACAAGGGGCGCCCAGTTTACCGATTACCCCTTTGTAACTCCGATTTCTGACTACTGCTACTTTCACTGTACTAAGTTTTCCATTGTTAGATTACATCCACCCAGGCGCTGAGGCGACCGGATTACATTTCAGATAACTGCTCCTCAAATTCTCTGTCAGAATCCGTCTCAGACGACCGTTTCTGCTCTCGTCGTCCTGCCTTGGGAGGAGGATTCCACTTCTCGAACAGGCGATATGGGAAAAACTTCGACATGAGAATCAGCAGAGCAATTTCAATGAAGGTTAGTTCCGGGTAGGTCAACAGCAAATCGGTGATCCCTTTTATCGATGCCAGCACTGTCAGGATTATCGCGGCGGCGGCGGTCATTCCGCCTCGCCACAGGGCTGATAATGCCCCCTCTCGTCTGAGGGTATTGACGAATCCATCTCCGGTGAGACAGAGAACGACTATCGGGAAATGCACCGCCTGCTGGAGGGAGTCAATCTGATACCATCTACCTACCATGAAGGTCGCGATAATCATGAGTGATACCGCACTCAGGATTGTCGAGACCCGCGCATAGTTGCCGAGTTTTAATCTATCAAGCAATGGGCGAAGCCCGGCAATCACAAGAATGGTGATGGCAAGGAACAGGGTTCCAACGACGATACCCGTCATTTGAAAAGCCAGGGCCAGAAGGATCGAACGAAAGGGACCGAGAACACGAATGCCAAGAACTGTTCTGAGGAAAACGATGAGCACTGCTCCAATGGGGACGAACAACACATATGCCACCCGGCCTGTCTGTGAGGCGAAATCGGTGAGAGAGAATACCTGTCTGACTAAATCAGCACCAGCGAGGTTCGACTGTTTATAGAGTATGAGAGCCAGCGGAACAAAGCAGAGCGCGGCGATGATCCGTCCCACTCCCGACCTGCTTGATTTCGATGGCGCTTTTGGCTTAGAGGCCACTAGAAGTTCCCTCTCGTCGCGGGTCGGCGCTGGCTGTCCAGACTCCATGTCCATCGCGAGCGATTGCCTGCACCCCACCCATCGAATAACTCCGCGCGGCTTTCACCTCAACGACGTGGAAGGAGTTGCCTAATCGTCGCACCATCTCCTCGGTGGCAACCCGTCGTTCAACATAGGCTTTTCCGGATAACGTGCCATGGATGCGCGGGGCATCTACCGCCTCTCCGATTGCAAGTCCGTGCACCAGCGTGTTTGCGATTACCTGCATGACTGACGAAGTAATTCGTCTGCTTCCGGCGGCGCCAAGGGCCATAATCGGCGTGCTCTTATTGTTGCTATCGAAAACCATAGTAGGCGCGGCATTGGATCGAGGGGCAACATTGCCGACAAGGCTTAGAAATTTCCCGTGGCGTGGAATTGTCGAGAGATAATTATTGTAGAAAAATCCCAGCTTGTCACTGGCGACTTTGGCGCCGTAGAGAGACTGAATCGATTGTGTCAGACTGACCACCATGCCGCTTTCATCGGCGACACAGAGGTGGGTAGTGTCCCCTTCATCCTCGTCATCCTCGATGACCTCCTGCTTTCTCTCAGCACGAACCTGTTGCGCCAACTCGGCGGCCCGGTCGGCTCCGACCAGCCAACGGTGCATCGAGTCGGTCATCTCGTCGGGCTTGAACGGCCAGCTGAGGCGGTCGCGATAAACAACCTGCATCACCCGTGCGATGGTCTCATACCAGGCATTTGGATCGGATGCATCCAGATCAATCAATTCAAGAACCTTCAAGGCCTGCAGAAGCTGAAGCCCACCCCCCGGTGGAGGGACGCTTACGATTTCGTAACCCCGAAATTGAGTGCTAATAGGTTCATGCTGAATCGGTACAGCCAGACCGGCAAGATCATCGGCAGTGATAAGCCCGCCATTGCGACTCATATCGGCCACAATCTCCCGGGCAATTTCACCGCGGTAAAAATCATCGGCGCCAGCTGAAGAGAGGCGCTTCAAAGTCAGAGCCAATTGGGGCTGACGGAAAAG
>JBBTMW010000059.1:0-7744 GCA_038067995.1 Candidatus Zixiibacteriota bacterium | reverse complement strand
TTGCGCGATCCAGAGGACGAGGTCAACATCTTTTGATCCACCCTTTTCAGCGCTGTCGCACTGGTAGGCGCCAGTCAGATATCTGATAGCCCGGCCATAATTGGGTGAACATACTTTTCCGCCAAAATATGCGAATCCAAGTGATTTTTGCGCCACGCAATTGTTCGGCTCCACAGTAAGCAACTGCTCAAGGACCCGCGTACCGTTGGCGCAATCGGCCATCTGAAAAACATAGGTATTACCGAGAAGAACCAGCACTTTCGGATCGTTTGGAACATACTCGAGATATTTGGAAAGCATTTCAGCGGCGACTTTATAGTAGTCAATCGATGCATCGGCAGTCACTTGCTCGGTGACAACTGCCACGGGAGTCTCGGAGGAGCCGCTCAAATCCAACTCATCTTCGGCTGTCTGGCCTGTGCCACTACCGGCATTGGCGATATTGAGCGCGCAATACCCGGCATTCTTGTAGGCTCCGGCATTGGCGGAATCGATTCCGATGGCGATTCGCTTCTGGTAATATTCCAGCGCCTGAACATAGCTTTTGCTCGTGTGGTATCCGATAGCGACGTTGTATAGCAGGCGCTTCTGCATGGAATCGGACTCAAGGGACTTCTTGTAGTAGGTAATCGCCATCAGATAGTCTTTTGGCTCGCGATAGAAGTAGCTGTCTCCCCAGACCTGATACAATTCGGCTGGCGACACAGTGGAGATTTCGGCGTTGCTCCCTCTGGCGCGCCACTCTTCGTGTTTGGCCATCATCTCGCCGGACTTATCGTACTGCTTCAGCCCCCATAGCGCTTTGGCATAGTTAAAATAGATGTCACGCGCTTCATACGGAATTGCCAGCACCTTTTCGAAGTAGGCGGCGGCATCTTCAAATCCGGAGACATTCTGATAGGCCATAGCGGTTTCGAAGTAGGCTCGGACTGTCGACGAATCCGGCTTGGCGTTGGACAGTTCGAAGTAGCGCTTATACGCTCCGATGACATCTTTAAAGAGGTTGGTGCGCTCTTCACGACTGCGCGCCGAAAGGGCGGCCTTGAAATAGATCGAACCAGCCCGCATCCAGGCATGGTCGTAGGTGCTGTCTGTTTGCAGGACTATCTTCAGTTTTTCAAGGGCGCACTTGTAATCTTTGTTCTCCATGCAGGCTTCGGCCCAGTGATAGTAGACTTCGGTGGAACCGGGGGCTAACGCAATAGCTTTTTCGTATTCGCCCGATGCAATGGAGAAGATACCCTGGCTGAAACTGGCGTCGCCAAGATTCACATGATATTCCGGAATTTCTTCATGTCCAACCTGGGCCTGACGAAACGCTTTGTCGGCGTCGCTGTACTGCTTTTTTGCCATCATGACAAGGCCGTAACCGTTGTCAAAGAGGTGCGCTTCCTGCTTGGCCTTCTTGCGCCCTTCAGCCATTATAGTCTCAGCGGAGTCGATGATGCCCAAATAGATGTAACAACGACCGAGTTTGTAGAGTGATTCCCAGTGCTTCGGTTTTCTTTGCAGAGCCAGCTTATAATGCTCTTTCGCTTTCAACCAGTCCATCTCTACATAATAAATCTCAGCGAGTTGATAATAGTTCGCGTGGTAAGCGCCATCGGTTTGAATTTCGGCCTCAAGAGCTTTTTTGGCTGACGTCGTGTCGCCTTTATCGAGAAGGGCGCGAATCTCCGGTTTGAGATCGTCAGCTATTACAACGATGAAGCAGACCATCAGAGTCAGTAATGCGATGAGAAAGGAATGTGTTTTGTTCATCATCTTACCTGGATAAAATCGTTCCGGTTTCATTGTTTGCCAAGACCTCCAATAAAGTGTCGCGCATGGACTTGTGTCAAGACCAATCTTTGCGCCCGAGGCCGACTTTTTGCCAATGCCAAAGGTCGGCTATTTTCTTTCAACATTTGGCCCGCATCGGCGACGCCGCATTCAGTACTATCGCTACGCCTACTGCCAGGTCCATCCCCCCGGTCGTCATCCACGGAAATGCCGCCATCGCGTATATGGACGCTATGACAAGCATCGTCGTCGAAAGGATGTTCAAGCATTTTATCAGTGCCTCCATGATCCCTCATTCTTTCCTTATACAGGTTTCCCCCTCTCCTTCTTTCAATTGCCTACCAACATTATCCATAGTCATACCGCATGCCCATGAGGGTGTTAAACGACAATCCCCAGCATCCATTATCCCCCAACAAGTTACGCCAGCGTAAATGAGCTGGAAAACTAAGCTGGCAATAGTCGACGCAACATTTGCGTTTGGTTAGGCGGCAAATTGGTTGACAACCGGACAAAGAATGGAGTGAAGTCGTTTAGAATCAACGAAGTAGAGCTAAACTCTGAATTAGCGTGCCGTCGACAGCCATTGGTACCGAATTCGTACGAGCGTACTAATGGTAAACTCGATTTGTATTGTTCCGAGAAATTGGACGGGCCGCCCCGAAAAGTCGAGAGCGGGGTAAAACTTCATTGACCCCGCGACATCTCGCAACTCGGTGCGCACTGCGGGCGACAGTCCGGGCGGAATATGCAGACCGGCCTCACCATTTGGGCTAATCTGGACAAACATAGTCAACGTTTGCAAACTGCCTGAGACCTTTGCCTTTTTCAAATAGAGGCTGTCATAAGGCGGATTCCTGGGAACAGGAAGAGCCATGTATTTCGACGAATCCGGAAGAAAGCGCAGTTGCGTCCGTTCCAACAACGTCCCGGTAACTGTTGCTGAATCGGCGCTGTACGGACGAGTCGGGTAGTTGTTGCCGGGGAAAAAGAGAACCGCCAAATACGACTGTGAGGCCATTCTCTTTCCATTCTGCGTTGGCGGGGTGAGCTTTGCCCAACGAACGGCGCTCTGCAACTGGGATGTCAGCGACGGCAGTGTCGACTTGACAGGGATGGCATCAGTGATATTGCCGACCGAATCCGCAGAGACTTTGAAGAGTATGAACGGTTCGACTGTAAGCCGGTCTTTCCAACTGAGGCCAGAATGATATGAAGGAAATGTCGCAAGTCGAGGAGTGGAATAGCCGTTAAGGGGCACGAGAGAGTCATAGAGCACGTCGTCGGAAATAGCTCCCGTTGAATCAAGCGCATACTCAAGATCAATCCATCCAACTCCCGGACGAAACACCACGCGCGCAAGAGCAAAACCCGGTACTTTCTTGCCATCGATGATGAGAGGAGTGAAAGTTAGTGTCTTTAGATACTGCTCAACGTGCGAAAATAAGTTTTGCTGAGAGGTGTCGGCTGGCGTGGCCTTTGTTACGATTCCCTTTTCGTCGATCTGAAGTATCGACGTCAGGCGCACGACATCTTTATCAATATGCCATTTAGCCTGCTGATTACAGACCGTTATCGATTTTGGACGGGGGATCTTGATGTCTTTGAATGTGGCTTTGGCGGAGGCTACTCCCCAGCAAGAGAGCAAGCAGATGAGAACACCTACTCCGATGGCCATGTGAAATAGCTCATTCATTCCGGATGTCCTCTCGCACATGTCACTCACGCGAAAGCGGGAGCCTGACTTGCGCGTGACAAGACAAGACTGGATTCCCGCCTTCGCGGGAATGACAGAGGGGACGGGAATGACAATAGGAAGCAGTTTGTCTTTAGGCTGTGACATATACGCCATTATACAACAAAAGCCGCCGGCTTTGAAACCGGCGGCTCTGTTTATTCTAACGATAATTCTCAATCGATGGTCGACTGAAATCCTCAGTAATTGTTGTGCAGGTCGTCGATCTCGGCTGCAATCTTCTCTACCGTCGGCAGGCAGGCTTCGTCGCCGTCAGTACCATACGCCACGCGGGCGTCGATAGCCGTCAGCAATTTCACCGGCGCCTCGAGATCAAAGATTCCTTTTCCACGGGTAATAACCGATGCAATTGTTGCACCGACGCCACCCGGGAAACGGTCTTCGGTTACGACAAGCACTTTGCCGCAATCCTTGGCGGCCTTGAGAATCGCCTCTTCATCCATGGGACGAAGGGTTCTCAGGTCGATGATGCGGGCGTGAATGCCTCGTTCTGCCATTATTTCAGCGGCCTTGCGGGCCATCTGAACAGTAGTGCCATACGATATAATAGCGAGATCGGTCGCCTGCTCGTTCCAGACTCTGGCGACTCCGAACGGAATCAGCTCGTCGATATCGGGGACCGAGGTTTCAATCGGCACGCCATCCCAGTCGCGGCGGTTGTAGAGCGCTACCGATTCGAGATAGAGCACGGGATCATCGCAGGCAAAGGCGGTTTTCAGAAGTCCGGCCGCATCCCAGGCGTTGGAGGGGACAACAACCGGCAAACCCGGTATCTGGAGCCAAGTCCCCATATTGCTTTCGGAGTGCCAGAATGCTCCCGCACCCTGCTTAAATCCACCCTGGGTGGATCGGATCACCATCGGCATCTTGAACAAATTGTTCGATCGCTGATAGGTGGTGGCAATGCGGTCTTTCAGACCCTGGTAGGCCGGAGACATATAGTCGAGGAACTGAATTTCGGGGAGCGGACGACGACCCTGATAGCAATGTCCGAGAGCGCGACCGAGAATACCTGCCTCATCAAGAGGAGTATTGAAACAACGGTCGTGGCCGAATTCACGCATCAGGTTTTTTGAGACCAGAAAGACTCCACCCTTACCCTTGAGATTTTTCTGCTTCTCCTTTTCCTCAACCATATGGCCGGAGAAGTCGGCGACGTCTTCACCGAAGAGGATGGCGTCACCGGTCATCGTGAAGAGATCAAACAGGGTGTA
The DNA here is from genome assembly GCA_038067995.1 of Candidatus Zixiibacteriota bacterium. GTDB lineage: Bacteria > Zixibacteria > MSB-5A5 > GN15 > FEB-12 > JBBTMW01. Next base: position 2,992 of record JBBTMW010000059.1, on the reverse strand, counting down.
GTTGATGGCAAAGCGCATGGTCATCGGGCCGACTTTCTCAGGAATCTCGGCCGAGGCAAAATAGCCCTTGTCGTGATATTCCTTGAACTTCTTGGCGCGATCGACCTTTGAGTGGTCACGATATTTTTTCCAGGTCTTCTTGATCTCTTCAAAATCGTACGAGCTGACGCGATCGAGAATAAATTTGGAAGTTTTCGGCTGGAAGCCCGCGACCGCTTTGGCTGAGGCTTCGCTGATTTCGTGATCAAGCTGATCCCAAATCTCGCCTATTTCTTTCGGGGTGATGATGCCGTCGGCAATCAAGGCGTTGCATGTTTTCAAAATGCAGTCGTTGTAGGTATGCCAATCCTGTTCGACCGGATCCATATAGAAGGACTGGTCGTCGGAACCGGAGTGGGAACCCTCGCGGGTGGTCTTGATATTCATCAAAACCGGCCCTTTGCCTGTGCGGCAATACTCGGTTGCATCTTGTACGGCCGCCAGACTCTCCTTGATGGAAGTGCCGTCGAAATTCATGATCTTGAGACCATATTTTGTGTAGCCGAGAAACGGCGTCGTTGGATCACCATCGGGATATTGTTCCTGAACCGACACAGAGATAGCCCAACCACAGTTGTAGATGGCCCACATGTTGCGGCTCTTGTCCATGACGCTGTAGAAAACGGCGCGGCCAAATTCGGCTGACGAAGACGATCCTTCGCCAATAGCGCAAAGAGTGATAGCGTCGCTCGGATAGGCGCCATTCGGAATCGGCGCCACCGGTGAAATCGGAGTCGGGTGACCTATAGCGCTACCCAATCCGGCCGCTTCAAGGGCGTGTGATCCGGTCGGCGAAGCCTGCGGAATAATTGACAATTCGGGAATTGAAGGATGCGACGGAATCTGCATACCACCGCTTTGAGCGCGGGTATCCCCGATGGCGTCAAGCATTTTTTCCCAGATTGAAGTGCCGCGATGAAGATCAAATGCCTTGTTGCGATAATAGCCAACAAAGGGGTCGGATGTTTTGAGATTGTCCGCGAAACAGACGTCGATCAACTCTTTGCCGCCGCATCCGATAAAAAAGCGGTTGTAGCCTTTACGAAGCAGAAGCTTTTCTTCGCGCTCGATGCGCCGCGCCAGTAGCATGGTTCGAAGCATGTTGCGCAATTGCGCCGGGGTTTTGCCCGAATACTCCGCGAGCGATTCGTTGTCTTTCGGCCGCTTGGGCGCTTTTCCTTCGTGCCCGCGTACCTTTTCAATTAGTGCCAGAACTTCCAACTCAGGACCTCCATTGCGTCTATATGTACAACTTCACATTCTACTTAGTGTTATCGTCATTACGAGTACCGAATGAACCTGTACATCAAACCCCACTCGTACTCAAAACGTTCCGCAAAAATAGGCGTTTTTCAGGAAAAGGCAAAAACTTTGTGGCTCAGCGCATTCCTGAGCTTCTCTGATTTTCCTTGTCGAGCTATATACAACCGCATAACTTTTCATTTGTCAATGCGTTACTAAAGAGGAGTCATATGTCAAGCAAAGCCGCAAAGAAGAGTAATCGCTCCGTTATGGGAGCCAAAGATCTCTTCAATCTTCGAATCGCCACGTCAATTGCGCTCTCCCCCGACGAAAAACGGGTGGCCTACACGCTCGAGCGAATGGATGAAAAAGAGAATAAATATTTCGCAAACCTTTGGGTGGCCGATCGTGATGGTTCCAGTCCGCGACAATTTACCTTTGGAAATATTGCCGATCGTAATCCAGTCTGGTCGCCCGATGGGACGCAAATTGCGTTTCAATCGACCCGGGACAAGAAGAGCGGCATCTATGTCATATCGGCGAACGGTGGATCGGAGCAGAAGATTATCGAAATCGATGGTTCCATCGACCATTTTCAGTGGACACCCAATCAAAAACAGTTCGTCTTTTCTCTGCGGTATAACGATACGCATTTCATAGAAGACGAGGCCAAAAAAAAGGAATCTCCGGCATACCGTCACATCACCCGCCTCATGTATCGTCTTGATGGCGTCGGATATCTTCCCAAAGACAAATTCCAGGTGTACGCTCTCGATATCGCAACCGCAAAGCTGAGGCAGATCACGCGGGGGAAATATGATAATCTTAACCCCAGCATCTCCCCCGACGGAAACACCATCACATTGGTGTCAAACCGCTCAGTAGACCCGGACATGAATCCCTTACTGGACGATTTGTTTGTAGTCCCATTCAAGGGAGGCAAAGAGAAAAGAGTGCCGACTCCGGCGGGACCGGTTGCGGTTCCTTCATTTTCTCCGGATGGCAAATGGATCGCCTATGTGGGGCATGACAATCCAAAAGATGCATGGGGAGTCACGAACCTGCATATCTGGAAAGTAGCCGCAAACGGCCGCGGACGGGCGGTTGACCTTCTCAAAAACTTCGACCGCATGGTTGTTGATCAGACCATCGCCGACACAGCCGATAGCCATGATGCGGCTCCAATCTATTGGTCGAAGGATGGCAAGCGGCTCTATTTCATCTCAAGCGACACCGGGAATACGAATTGCTTCTATGTCCCAGCTCGCGGAGGTAAACCCACCCGTGTCTTCGGCGGGAAATGCCATGTGAAGGGGATTTCGTTGAGCGAACGTGCAACGACCGTGGCGCTCGTGTACAGCGACCTCACAACGCCAAATGACATAATGGTCTGCCCAGCTGAATATCGCGGAGATAAGACGGCCAAGCGGCTGACCAATCTCAACGACTTCCTCCGCAAGAAGGTGCGCCCTGGACTCACCAAAGAAGTTTGGTTCAAAGGCTACGATGGCACCGATATTCAGGGTTTCCTCGCCACTCCCCCGGATTTCAGCAATCGCAAGAGACTTCCCGCCATATTGATGATTCACGGCGGACCTCGCGCTCAATACGGATTTTCGTTTTTCCACGAGATGAATTATCTGGCCGCGCAGGGATTCGTGGTTCTTTACACGAATATTCGTGGCGGTTCGGGGCGTGGTGACACCTGGGC
>JBBTMW010000058.1:0-6228 GCA_038067995.1 Candidatus Zixiibacteriota bacterium | reverse complement strand
GTTTTGCGTGAGGCCAATGGTCGCGGCGAATATCGCGGTGGCGGCTCCGATGACGGCAACGACTGTCAGCGCGGTGGGTGACATTATGAACAGGGCGTTGACCCGCACGAGCATGTAGACACCGGCGGTCACCATCGTGGCGGCGTGGATGAGGGCGGAGACCGGCGTGGGGCCTTCCATGGCGTCGGGAAGCCATGTATAGAGAGGAATCTGCGCCGATTTGCCGGTCGCACCGACGAACAAGAGAAGACACACGGTCGTAATCAGGGCGCTACCGACACCGAAGACTTCCGGGGCGCGTTCGATAACGGTGCGAAAATCAAGTGAACCGACATTCCAGAAAATTATAAATATCCCGATGAGAAAGCCGAAATCGCCGATACGGTTCATGATGAAGGCTTTTTTGCCGGCATCGCTTGCGGACTTTTTATCGAACCAATAGCCGATGAGAAGATAGGAGCAAAGCCCCACCCCTTCCCATCCCACAAACATGAGAACAAAATTGTTGGCGAGAACGAGGGTCAGCATCGAGAACATGAAAAGGTTCAGATAGGTGAAAAATCGCGGAAAACTTCCGTCGTGATGCATATAGCCGACACTGTACACATGGATCAGAAAACCGACTCCGGTGACGACGAGAATCATCACCGCCGACAAGGGATCGAGCATGAACCCGAAGTTGACCTGGAGATCTCCAACGGGAATCCAGGAGAAGAGCACCTGCTCCATAATGCGATGGTCGGCGGCAAGTCCCTTCAATTCAAAGAAAGCCATCAGGCTGAGAATGAATGAGATGGCTACTGAGCCGCAGGCGATGACCGAGACAATCGGTTTCGAGAGGCGGTTAAGCAACAGGCCGTTGATGAGAAAACCTATCAGTGGGATAAGGGGGATAAGATAGAGCATTGATTCCATATGCTACCTCTCCCCTACCATTTCAGAATGTTGTATCGATCGATATTGATCGAATGCTTGTTGCGGAAAATCGTGATTATCATAGCAAGTCCGACAGCGGCTTCGGCAGCGGCGACGGTAAGTACGAGAAATACAAATACGTGGCCATCGCTCACCTTGGCGGCGCGCGAGAAAGCGATAAGGCTCAGATTGGCGGAGTTGAGCATCAGCTCAATACACATGAAGAGCACGATGATATTTCGCGACATGAGTACGCCGATGGTACCAATACCGAAGAGGACGCCTGCAACGATGAGATAGGCTGATATCGGCATCTCGTCAGCCTCCCACTTTCCGGGGTTTCTGGTCTGAGTCGGTGGTTGAACGAAGACCAGCCGGTATTTCGTCGGGATCGCGTTTGGCAATCACGACAGCGCCGACAACGGCGGCCAAAAGAAGGACGCCGGTCAACTCGAAGGCGTAGACGTATTTGGTAAACATCAGTCGGCCTACTTCACTCGCCGAGCCAAAGGTCGATGAATTGGTATCAATCACCGCGCCGGCCGATTCAGAATAGAGTCCCGACTTGAATGCGAAGATCAACTCGACAGTAATAAGTGTTGCCGCAAGACACTTCACAAAGCGACTAATCGGTTTGGAATGCTCGCCAAGTTCTTCGGTGCCCCGTAGGTTTAGAAGCATGATCACGAACAAGAACAGCACGAGGATTGCACCGGCGTAAACGATGATGAGCACCGCCGCGACGAAAAGGGCCGAAAGCTGTATATACAGCACCGACTGCGCGACAAGCGAAACAATCAAATAGAGCACGGCCGCAACGGGATTTCGCACCGAGACCATCATAGTGGCGCCAAAGACGGCCACAATGGCTGAAATTGCGAATATGACAGAATCAATTGTCACTTATGCGGCCCTATCGGTTATGCCGTAAACTTTTCTCACCCGGCGATAGAGCCGTTTGAGGGGATTTTCTTTGCGTGGATAGGTCACCAGCAATTGCTCTTTGGTCCAGATGAAGGCATTGCGGGTGAAATCGGAGAACTCATATTCCTGACCGAGAAAAATCGCTTCTTCAGGACAGGCTTCTTCGCAATAGCCGCAAAAGATGCATCTGAGCATATTGATTTCGTATATGCGCGCACGACGCTCACCACCGGGAGCCTCCTCTGGCTCCATGTAGATGGCGTCCGCGGGACAGGCCGCGGCACAAAGACCGCAACAGACACATCGCTCCGTACCGTCGTCGTAGCGCTCAAGGTAATGCCGTCCACGATAGCGAGGCGACATGGCGTTCTTTTTACGCGGATAGTCAAGCGTGACCGGTTTGCGAAAGAGATGCTTGAATGTCACATAGAAACCCTGAGGCATCATTATGACGACATTCCACAATGCGATGAGTATTTCTTTCATACTTTCTTTCTCACAGCATCACAATGGCCGCTGTAACCATAATGTTAACCAGCGCCAGAGGCAATAAGACTTTCCATCCGAAGTTCATCAATTGATCGTACCGGAAACGCGGCAGGGTCGCCCGCAACCAGATATAAAAGAACATGAATGCCACAACTTTCAGGGCAAACCACAGAAGACCAATAAGGGGCATGGTGGTGACGAACGGTCCCTGCCATCCGCCAAAAAACAGCGTCGTTCCCACCGAGGCGACCGCAAACATATTGGCATATTCGCCGATGAAAAACATCGAGAATCGCATCGATGAATATTCGGTGTGAAATCCGGCGCACAGTTCGGATTCGGCCTCGGCGAGATCGAATGGGGCACGATTGGTTTCGGCAATACCGCAGACGACAAAGAGAATGAATCCAAGCGGTTGGCGGAAAACGAACCAGTCGAGAACGCTCGACTGCTGTGCCACAAGCTCCTGAAGCGATAGCGTATTGGCCAGAAGAATGACGCCAATGATGGTGAGGCCGTAACTGACTTCATATGAGATCATCTGTGCCGACGAGCGAATGCCGCCGAGCAGTGAATACTTGGAGCCTGACGACCACCCCGCCAGCACGATGCCATAGACGCCAAGCGATGTTATCGCGAAAACATACAGAATACCTATGTTGAGATCAGAGAGGGCCAGTGTTACCTGATGACCAAAAATATCAACGGTCGGGCCAAGCGGAATCACTGCCCAGGTCAAAATGGCGGGCACGAATGAAACAACCGGCGCGAGAGCATAGGTAACGCGCTCGACGTTGTCAGGAACTATATCTTCCTTGAAGGCCAGCTTGATGCCATCGGCGAGGGGTTGCAGGAGTCCAAACGGCCCGGCATAGCTGGGGCCGATGCGGTGTTGCATATAGGCGACAATTTTTCGTTCAAACCAGGTTGCATAAGCGCAGGCTGTCAGGAGCACCACAATCAACAGTGCAACCTTTATCCCTGATTCGATGATGATATCGAGCATATCGCTACTCACTCACCCGTGTTAATTTGACGCGGTCAACGCGGGCCTTGTGTGACTGCAAAGAAGTGACCGGGCATGCCATGAAATTGCACGGAACGACAACGACGCTATTTCGGATCTGCTCGGATATGCGAGCACGCACGACAATGCGACCGAATTCGTTTTCGAGTCGGACGGCATCGCCGTCAGATACACCGCTGGCTTTCGCCGTCTCCGGAGATATTTCGGCATAGGTTTCGCCGCAGAATGCCGAAAGGGAGGGCGATTTTTCTGTGATATGACCGCAATGATGCGAGTCGTCGACAACCATCAATGCCAAACCGCCGTTGCCATTGGGGGACGGGAAAGGTACTGAGGCAAACTCGGATGGCATTTCAGAGGATTTCAGCGACAGCAAGGCTGTCATTTCATTGGTGCGCTGGCTATCGGAGGCAAAAAGTTTTCGGCCGAAGGCCTCGGCGATGCGATCGATAATAGCGAACGCAGGTACAGTTCCCTCTATCGGTCGGATAGCGGCGCGGGCGGTTTGCGACTTCCCTTCTAAATTGACATAGTCGCCGGTGTACTCCGCCCACGAAGAGATCGGAAGAACGACATCCGCAAAGGCGGTAGTTTCGGTTTCAAACAGATCGGCCACGACGAGAAACTCAAGTTTCTCAAGGGCCGCTTTGGCGAAAGCTTTGTCGGGATAGAGTTTCATAGGATTTGCGCCAAATACCAAAAGTCCCGCGACTTCCCCTTTGGCGGCCTGAGTAAATATCTGATCGGTAGTCAAGCCCGATGCCGTCGGAAGTGTTCCCCACTCTGCTTTGAGGGTCGCGGTCTGTTCGGATGAAAGTGTCGGCATGAGGCCGAGCTTTCCAGCGCCGACAGAATTGGCATGTCGCGCCAGCACGGCTATTTGTCCTTTGGACTGCAATTGGAAGAGGCGCGAAAGATTCGTAAGCGAAGATGCAATCTGCTCTCTGGCGATTGAGCGCGTGAGTAGTTCGCCAGCAATGAATGTAATTTTCTTTCCAGAGGAAAGTGCTCGCGCGACATACCGCAAATCGTTTTCGTCGACTCCGGCGGCTTTGGCGCACTGAGCAAGTGACTGCCCACCGGCAATGTGAGTGAACTTGGATGCCAGCGATCCGTCGACAAGATTTTCTTCAATGGCCGCATGACAGATTCCGGTGATGATAGCTTCATCACAACCCTGGTTGTATACAATTTCGCTATCGGCGACGTCGGCGGCTTTGGTGCGATAAGGATTCATGAAGTAGATGCGCGGATGCACAAAGTTCGCGGCTTTGCGAATGCGCAGATATTCGTTGTGGTGCTCTCGTGTAAGATCGGAGCCGAAGACGACAATGACATCGGATCTGTCAATGTCGGCAATACTAAATGGTTGGTTGCATAAAGACTCAAATGCCGAACCACTCTTTTCGGGAAGAGACTTGTAATCGGTGCGGAAATCGACATTGTTAGTCTCGAGAACCGTACGGCAAAACTTGTTGAAGGTATGGAGGCTGGCGTTGTCGAGACTTGGCGAGGCCAATCCGGCGAGACAGACGCTTCCTTTGCGATCCTGAATCGCTGACAACTTTTCCTTGATGACGGCGATGGCTTCATCCCATGAGACCGCTACCTGTTTGCCATTCCGCTTAACCAGAGGCGTCTTGAGTCGCTCTTCTGAATTGACAATCTGGTATCCATAGCGCGAGACATCGCTTATCCAACCGTCGTCGATGGCATCGTTGCGGCGCGATGTCGTGCGATACATTTTGTTCTTGTGATCTTCCTTGTAGAAGAGGGTGTTCACACCGGAAGAGGTGAAATTGCAGATTGAAGGGGTCGTTTTGGTCAGCCAGACGCGAATCTTATAGCGCCAGTCGCTGTTTGTAAGTGCTCCGACCGGACATATCTCGACGAGATTGCCGCTGAATGGATTGTCGACCTGCTGGCCTGGGGCGGAGTTGATTTCGGTGATATTGCCGCGCTCATAGGCGCCGAGATCATATTCACCGAACGCCTCTTTATTGGCGCGGACGCATTTATAGCAAAGAATGCACCGGTTGCGGTTGAGAACTATTTCGGGACCGATTCGAAGATCATCGAAGGTGGTGCGATTCTCGTCGGTAATCCCCATCGTCTTTCGCCGCTTGCTGAATTCGAAGCGACTGTCGTCGTAGCCATGCTCGAAGGTCAGATTTTGGAGATCGCACTCTCCCCCTTTGTCGCAGGTGGGACAATCGAGAGGATGGTTGGTAAGAGTAAACTCAAGCACCGCTTTGCGTCCCTGAAGAACTTGGTTGGACTTGGTGTGCACCACCATCCCGTTACCGGCCTCGGTGGCGCAGGAGACCTGCAGTTTGTTCATCCGTTCGATCTCGACATAGCACATTCGGCATGCGCCAACGGGCTTCAACTTGGGATGCCAGCAAAACGTTGGAATCGAAATACCCGAGCGAAGAGCCGCCTCAAGGACAGTCGTCCCCTTTGGAACGGTCACAGACTGACCATCAATAGTGAAAGTCACCGTCTCGGTGGGAGTGATTATCGGATCGCTGGGTTTAACGTGCTGGCTCATACTGCTTCTTATTTGAAATCAAAATGGGATTCAACCATACATTTTTTGTGATCGATGTGGTACTGCCACTCGTCACGATAGAGCCGCAGAGCCGACTGAATCGGCATGACGGCGGCGTCGCCGAGGGGACAGACGGTGCGTCCGAGAATGTTACCGCAGATATCATCGAGCGCCTGCAAATCTTCGGGTCGACCGTGACCATGCTCGATACGGTGAATGATCTGCTCAAGCCAGCCTGTGCCATCGCGACAAGGGGTGCACTTGCCGCAGGATTCGTGCCGGAAGAAGTGAATCAGGCGGAGCAGGGTCCATACTATGCAGG
>JBBTMW010000057.1:0-7369 GCA_038067995.1 Candidatus Zixiibacteriota bacterium | reverse complement strand
TGTCGCATCGAGCGGAGACGAGATGCGTTATCTTCCATAGAGTTGGTGTTCGTTCTCAGAGTAATCGTCTCTCGACTCCAATCGAGACTACGTGCCCGCAAAGCAATTGGCTTATTTTAGACGCCTCCCGGTTTTTCAACAAGCTTTACTCACGGAGTTTTCCTGTTCGCGCGGCGTGAATATAGTCGGTCATGGCGGGCGTCGCTCCTGTTTTTCGCACTTCACGAGCCACTTGTCCTCGATGATACGATCCATGCAGGAGCACATTGGTGATGATCTCCTCAACAGTACTCGTGAAAGAATCCCCTTTGGTATTCGTATACGAGACTTGCCGCTCCAATTCTCCTTCGGTCAAGCGTTCGATAACTGAATCCCACATATCACGAAGCCGGTCGATTTCTGTGAGGCATTGTTGTGTCGAGAGGGAAGGCCACACCGGCATGGCGCTGACCCGGCCATATATGCGATCATGCCACAAAAGCTCAGCCGCCAGCACATGGCACAGCGCTTTGTGCGCGTCACTGCCCGATGGCGCCCCGTTCAGCGATGCCAGCGCCTCACGGTTGGCCCAATCGTTCCATTGAAACAGACGTTTATAGTGTTTTTTCATAGGGGCGACCAATGTATTCAGTCTCCCTGAAAATGACAAGTACTGATGTGGAGAAAGTGGACTTACCAGCGATAAGAGAAACCGAGGCTCGGCATGATCCCGGCGTCGTAGATATAGCCCCTATACGAATGGATAATTGCGTTTTCACGGTTGGTCACATTGGCCACCGAGAAATACAAAGTGCCGTGGGAGAACGAACGTTGCGCCCGGACATTGAGGCTGATATTGCGGGGAAGACGCATCGAGTTTTCCCGTTCGACCTGTCCAAAGTAGGTGGCGGCGGAATCCTCAAGCGTAAGCGCGGATAATTCCGGCGCCGGTGTGTATGGCGCGCCACTCTGAATCTTTATATTGGCGCCAAGCGACCATCGACCAAATCCGGTGTAATCAAACGACGCAAAAAAGCGGTGCGGTATGTCCAGTTCATGGGGCACTTCCCACTGAAGAATCTGGCGCGAGGCGCGACTGTGGCCGTAGTATCCGTAAAATGACAAGTCCTTCGCGATGAAGTTCCCACAGTCATAAGATATATCCCATCCCGTGAAACCCTGAGTAGCAGGCGACGTCATCTCTACTCTTCCAGTGTTGGCCGTATCCAATCCGGCCATTGATTTCAACGGAGGGACCACCGCGGGCACATTGCCCATGCGCTTGCTGAAGATTCCAACCGCAAAGCCGCGGTTCTTGATTGTGGCTCCCACGAGAGTCGTGCGAATCGGTTGCAGGGTTGATTCCTCCGACCGAACTATTGGTTGCCACGGCTCAAGAATGCGATTGACCGGGGATTCGGCATATGTCCCGAAGTGAATATCCACCGAGGTCTCAAGGGGAGCGTCGATCTTTACCTCATGACGAATTGAAAATGACGTTGATTGCGAAAGATTGCTGAAATGGTCCACCCGCATACCATGTTCATGGGAAATGTTCTTGCCGGAAATTTTGAGAGAGAGATAGCCGTCACCACTCGCGAAAGATCGTGTGCCATGGTAATCGCCGAACATGGCGTTGAGCTGGGGCTGATACAAACTGGGGAGATCGGTCGGCGAATCCGGAGGTTGAAAGTTCCAGTTATGCTGATGAAGATCGGTTTCCCGGTTCGACACATATTCTCCATGAATCCCGGCTGAAAAATCAACCGTTCCTTCGACACGAGTGACATCAAGAGTCGCGGTTGAGGTAACCGAACGTTCGGTCAGGTCAAGCTGAAGCCCTCGGCTGTCATGCTGTATACTATTGGCATGATACGACTCGTAACTCGATCGTGTCGTCGTCGCGCCCTGAACAAACCAGTTCTTGTGTATCCCCTCATAGCGACCGCTTGCAAACCATTCGGTGGAGTGAAGATTGGTTGATACTCCGCCAGCGCGACCGGTCGCAATCCCCGATTCCAGCGAGAGAAAATCTCGCACCTGATAGGCATCCACCACGATCTTGCTCGTCGGTGACAGACGGACGCCGCTTGATATGAAGATATCCCGGAAATTTGTCGGCGGGATAGTCTGCCTTTCCGATTTCCCGTTGATTTTTTTTGCCAGGCGGTCGATCACCGACTTGCGTGCCGATCCCGTCAGAAAGAAATTCTTTTTGCCAACCGATACAAAACCGTCCGAGGCGATAACCGAGATATTGGCTTCGCCGTCAAACCCGCAATTGAACGGCGTAGTGGTGTTTAATTCTACGACCGAGGGGAGGCCATATTTTGCCCTCGTCCCCAGTGTGTATATCCGTATGCCATCGACAATTCCCCCCGGAACAATCGAGAATGCTCCGTAGTGATTGGGGTCATAGCCAATTTTATTGCCGTTGATATGAAAAGTCGGACTGGTGCCATTGACGCGCAGATTCGAGGAATGCTGTGATCCCCGTCTTATTACCTGCGGCGATCGTATAGCCGCAATCGGATTGGAGGGGACAATCGACTGGCGCGACCCCTCACTGATCTCCCTTGCCGACAGCAGAGCTCCCTTGATCTCATTCTCGGGTTCAGGAGCAACCGAGATTGCGGGAAGAGGAATATCCACCTGCTCAAGACAAACATCATGATAGTTGTTTTGCGACAGCATCGACAACGGAATCGACGACACAGCAAATCCAATAGCCGATACTTTCATCACCGCACCGTCAAGGGCATTCATCCGAATCAAAAAAGAGCCATCGGGATTGGTGCTGGTACCGGCGACAACGCTGTCACCGATGAGAATGAGAACGGTCGCTCCCGTCACCGGCTCGTGGTTGAAATCGGTCACAACGCCGGTCACGGTACAGCGAGTCTCGCTACCCGTTGAACCATTGGCATGTGGAGCTGTGGCGACAATCAGAAGTAGTATTATGGTAAGGTGGTATTTCATGGCGTAGGTTCTCTACACCTGATAGCTCAAAGCTCATGCCGGATCGACCCTTTTCAGTAACTGCCGTAATCGCTCAGGGATCAAGGCATTAGAGAGGTATGGGCTATCTCCCCCACCATGCAATCCAAGTCATATCATGCATTTCCTTTCTCATCCCGCTTATGCGATTGCTGAAAGCACAAACAGGGGAATATATTCGTGAATGCTCTTTGTCGGAGAAATCGCCGGATTCTCGGTCGCCTGTTTCCGGGCGATGTCTGGAATCATGTTCAGCGACGCCGGTACGCGAATCGGGTCATTTTATGTCAACAAGATCCGACTCGTTATTGCGACGGTTCTCTTTGCCCTTTCCATGCTGATCATCAACGGTACCCTTCTCACCGCCGGTCTCAATAGTCAGCACTGGATGTGGCTGGGAATTTCGGCGTTCGTTGGATTGGTTTTTGGAGATGCCTGCGGATTCAAGGCTCTTGTCATGATTGGACCGCGGCTCGAAACCCTGGTAAGAACTTCGACCCCGATTATCACCGCAATCATCGCCTGGTTCTTTCTGGGGGAGCAATTGCGGTGGCACGATATTATTGGCATCGCCATCACCGTCTCTGGAATCGCCTGGGTGGTATCAGAGCGGAAAATTGACTTTCCGTCTGAATCCCTGCATCCGTCCCATCCCGACTCCGGTTCGATCTTTGCAGGCATACTTTTCGGTCTTGGCTCTGCATTTGGACAGGCCGCCGGGTTGGTTCTTGCCAAACACGCCATGACCCGTTGTGGCACACAAGTCGATCCTCTTTCAGCCGCCTTTCTTCGAATGCTCATGGCGACCGCCGTCATTTGGACTTATTCTGCTATCCGAGGTGAGGCTCGAACAGCAGTTACGGCCATCAAGGAGGACAGAGGAGCCTTGCGGCTTATTCTCTGGGGTTCGTTGTTCGCTCCGTTTCTTGGTATTTGGATGTCCTTTGTGGCTGTTCGCCATGTCGAGGCCGGGATTGCCGAAACGCTGGGGTCAATGACGCCAGTTGTTATTCTCCCTCTGTTGTGGAAATTCAAGAAAGAAGAAATTAGCTGGCGCGCGGTTGCAGGAGCGGTAGTCGCCGTCGGCGGCGTGGCGGCTATTTTTCTGATACCATGAAACTTCTCGACTATCTCCGGTTCAATCGATTCGTTGAGTCCCACTTTGGCCACCCCGATGAAGTCGCTCGGAGAATGGTGGGAAGAAACAAGCAATGCTTGTCGTCGTATGTGGCCATCCGGCGGTTTTTTGGGGATGCATCTCTGAATCCTCAGTCAATAACCGTCACGAAACATCTAGAGCCGTTTCTCTTGCAGGACAAACTCATCGCACGATTTTCCAATGAAATTCAGGGCTATCTCCGCTCCGAAGGTCGCCTTTTCGATGGCCCCTTAGCGACTCATGTGGTCGATGAGGACTATGACGCCGACAGTCCGCGAATAGTCATCCAACCCTGCGACTACGCGCTTCAGGCCGGTTCCTGCTTCGCACTTGATTTGGAACACCTGCTTCTCGAGAAGTATGGCGGCACACTTCGCCATTATTATTATCAGAAGAAGCAGACGACGAGTGTAAATCCGCTTCCGCAATGCCTCGGAGTCTGCGCCTTCCTGCTGACACATGACCCGCAAGGCCAGTCGGTGGTGGCGGTGAGTCGTTCGTCGGCGGTGGCTTCCTATGAAAACAGCATCGGTCCGTCGGTCGCCGGTTCGATAGATTTTCCGGAGGAAGTTTTCACTCTCGCCGATCTACTTATCGAATCTCTTGTTTCGGAAACCGAAGAAGAACTTGGATTGAAGGAATCAGAGATTACCATCACACCGCTCTCCATTGCCCGGGAACTCTACCGTGGCGAACGCCCTCAGTTGTTTGGTTTGATTGAGACGCGGATGAGGTCAAATGAAGTGTTGAATTCAATTCGGGCGAAGGGTAGTTCCGAGATTGCCGATTGCTCTGCTTATCGCCTTGAGAGCGGCTCCTTGCCCGATGACGTCGTGGCGACATTTAATCCTGAAGCACAAATGGCTTGGTATCTGTGTGAGGAGTATCTGGAATGGAGAACGACTCAAACGTAGTCGGTCGTCAGTTCAACTTTGAAAAAGGCGAAAAGATAGAGGCTTGTCACAGCCGCCTGCATATCTGTCGGCCATTCGCTCCCCAGCATATAGAGATAGCAAAAGAGTGTCAGCCCAAAAAATATCTCGATTGTTGCCATTTTGAATCTCGTACGCAAGAAACTCGCAAGAGACATCGCAATGAATAGTGCCATGATAGCGGGCGCCATCAGGGTGGCTATCCACCTCCACGCCGACATATCGGTAGTATCAAATGCCCCCTTGCTGTCTGGGGGGATATTGCCGAGATAGTAGAGATGGGAGCAAAGAAAAAAGAGACCAACAACAACGTAGAGCACCCCCGAAAAGGATTGCTCACGGATTTCCCGCAACCCAAGAATCACAAAAAACATAGCCCCAACTAACAGTCCGATAAGCGTCACATACGAGATGTTGCGGAAAATGTCACTCAGTAATAAATCGGTCATATGGTCCTCCTTGAGATAGAGGTACTGTAAGTTTTATGCCTATCAGCCAAGAAACTGTAGGCTTTGGGGCAAAGTGAGTTAGGGCAAAAGGTTGAGACACCTTCGCCCGTCTCATTGGTTTGATCTGTTGTGGCAGTGTTTGAACGAGATTGCAAACAAAAAGCCCTTCGCTTGTTAAGGCAAAGGGCTTTCAAATCGAGTGATGTTTGTCTATTCAAAAAATAGGGATAAAGAATTTCGCGTGTTGGCTATTCCTCTCCACCCTTGTTCGACAGCATCGCGCCGCCGCGCTGGATGAGATTTTCCTTCACCTTCGTGTAGATATCAATTGCCATGTCGCCATTCTGCTCCAAAAAGGCCTTGGCGTTTTCGCGCCCCTGACCGATTCTGTCGGTGCCATAGCTGAACCACGAGCCGGATTTATCTATAATCCCCGTGGTTGAAGCAATATCGACCAGCTCACCGGTGCGTGAGATTCCTTTGCCATAAATGATATCGAATTCGGCCTCACGGAACGGCGGCGCCACTTTGTTTTTCACCACGCGAACACGGGTGCGTGAGCCTATCACTTCCTGATTGTCCTTGATCGAGGCGATCTTGCGGATATCCAGCCGCACCGAAGAATAGAATTTCAGGGCATTGCCTCCGGTCGTCGTTTCGGGATTGCCGAACATGACGCCGATCTTCATGCGAATCTGATTGATGAATACGACCGATGTCTTCGACTTGGAGATGATGGCGGTAAGTTTGCGAAGCGCCTGCGACATCAATCGCGCTTGCAGTCCCATGTGGCTGTCCCCCATCTCCCCTTCGATTTCTGACTTGGGAGTCAGCGCCGCCACCGAATCAATCACCACGATATCGACCGCTCCCGATCGCACCAGCGTCTCGACTATCTCAAGCGCCTGTTCGCCGGTGTCTGGTTGGGATATCAGTAGATTATCTATGTCAACACCAAGGGCTTTAGCGTAGGTAGCATCCAAGGCATGCTCGGCGTCGATAAATGCCGCCACTCCGCCGCGACGCTGGGTCTCTGCAATCAAGTGAAGCGTCAATGTCGTCTTACCCGACGACTCCGGACCGAATATTTCAGTCACTCTTCCACGCGGAACACCCCATACGCCAAGGGCATAATCCAGCCCGATCGAGCCGGTGGAAATTACCTCGACTTCAAGGGCGGTCGAATCCCCAAGACGCATAATTGTCCCTTTGCCGAATGATCGCTCAATCTGGGTCAGGGCCGCATCAAGGGCCTTTTTCCTGTCCGGGGACACTGCCGCCGGTGACGTAGCAGTTGCCATTACGTTTGTGCCTTTCTTTATTATCTCTATTTTTTTCTCTGCCATCTGCAACGCCTCTAAGCTATTGTGAATTGTAGATGGCAACATATCACATTTTCTCTTCAGCAAAAATAGGATAGTGAACTGACAGTTTCTGTCAGTGAAAAATCAGGAGCGACGCCATTTGGAGTTTCATCCATGAAGTCCCTTTAGGTTCGATCACGCCAAAATCGTCCCTAAAATTGATTTCTTGTCCGATTTCCACGTTTTGGCATCGCTAAACCCTAATTTCATAGTCTGTGTAGACCTTTGCACATAGTAAACCTATTCGTGGAGTTGCGGCCGGTACTTCAACCCTGACGGATCAGCACTATTATGTGGTTACACATAAGCTTACGACACTTATTAAGTTGAAGAGTCGGAATCACTAATTAGGGCACGGCATTTGCCTCTCTGCCGGATGACGAGTTATACCCGTTCAGCGATCCCAAAATGCGTTGGTGGTTGGTAGTGGGTAGAAAAATCAGGTTTAAAAAATAGTTGTTTGAACCGTTCCTTCGGGAACAAAGGAAT